>NZ_CP101505.1:2647500-2947500 GCF_024362345.1 Polaribacter dokdonensis
AAATTTCAATACGTTAAAATGCAGATTCAACATTGTATTTTAGCAAAAAAAATAATAGGTTTACGAACTTTTAGTAAAGACAAAAATAAAATATGAAGAAAGCAGCAATATTTGCACTTTTAATAGCCGTTTTTTACAGTTGTGGTTCTAATGATAGAGGGGAATTAGTAGGAGTCAAGTCTAAAAAGAAGTGGTTTTCAGAGAAACCATTTGGTATGGTGTTAATTCCAGGAGGCTCATTTACAATGGGTAAGCAAGATGAGGACATTATTGGTACAATGAACTCACCAACAAAAACAGTAACTGTTAGGCCATATTTTATGGATGAAACAGAGATAACTAATAACGAATATAAAGAGTTTGTTGTTTGGGTTAGAGATTCTGTTACAAGAACAAAATTGGCATATCAAGCAGAGTTTGCAGCTTTAGGCGCAACTCCAGATCCTACAGGTAATAATAATAGAGCAACTGGTATTCAGTTATATAAGTTTAAGGATACTGTAGAAAACTCAACTCCTTACCAAAGATATATGTATGAAAACTATTATCAGTTTGATACCATACAACCTTTAAATTGGGAAGAAGATTTAATTTGGAAGAAAGAAGAATATCCAGATATGGATTATGTAGAGGTTATGGATTCCTTATACATTAGTAGAGAGGATGCTGTAGATGGTGTTAGAACTTTTAATACTAAATTTTTAAAGTACAAATACTCTTGGTTTGATAGAGATAATGCTGCCAGAAAAGGTGGTGATAGGAAAGATTTTGTGCAAACAGAGATTTTAAATATTTATCCAGATACAACAGTTTGGGTTAAAGATTTTAACTATTCGTACAATGATCCAATGCATCAAGATTACTTTTCACACCAATCTTATGGAGATTATCCTGTAGTAGGTGTTACTTGGGGTCAAGCAAATGCATTTTGTAATTGGAGAACTAAGAAAAAGAACGATTATTTAAAAAATAAAAAGAATGCAGCTCAAGTACCTGCGTTTAGACTGCCAACAGAAGCTGAATGGGAATATGCAGCTAGAGGTGGTCTGGAGTTTGCAACTTATCCTTGGGGTACAGGAAGTACAACTAGTGATAGAGGTTGTTTCTTAGCAAACTTTAAACCAGTTAGAGGTAATTATGCAGTAGATGGCGCTTTATATACTATGGAAGCTGAGTCATACAACGCAAATGATTACGGATTATATAACATGGCTGGTAACGTTTCAGAATGGACAAATACAGCATATAACTTATCATCTTACTACATGGCTTCTACAATGAATCCTAATGTAGAGGATAGAAAAAATAAAAGAAAAATTGTAAGAGGTGGTTCTTGGAAAGATGTAGCATATTATTTAGAAGTGGGGTCTAGAGATTATGAGTATGCTGATACAGCTAGAAGCTATATTGGCTTTAGAACCGTTCAAAATTACATTGGTACAACAAATAACTAAAACTTAAAAAAAAAAAACAAAAAAGAATCATGGCACAGTCTAGAACTTATAAAAAAACAATGAATTTCGTTTACGGAATGGGAGCTGCAGTTGTAATAGTTGGAGCATTATTTAAAATTCAACACATCTCATTTGGTCCTTTAACAGGTGGTTTAATGTTAACCATTGGTTTATTAGTAGAAGCAGGTGTATTCGCAATTTCTGCATTTGATACTCCAGAGGATGAATTTGATTGGTCTAAAGTATATCCAGAATTAGGCGAAGATAGTGTAACAGTGGAAGAAAAAGTTGGTGCAGAAGGAATGTTATCTCAAAAATTAGATAACTTATTACACGAAGCTAAAATTGATGCTGAATTAATGCAAAATTTAGGAAGTAGCATGAAAAATTTCCAAGGTGCAGCAGAAGGTTTATCTGCAGCCTCAGAATCTATTTCATCTACCAACAAATACAATGAGCAAGTTTCTATGGCAGCTGTTCAAATGGAAACGTTAAACAACCTATACAAAATACAAGTAGAAAACTCTAGCAAGCAAACTGAATTAAATTCAGCTGTGGTAGAAAATACAGAAAGACTAAAAGAACAAATGGATTCTTTAGCGAAAAACTTATCTTCTTTAAATGGAGTTTATGGTAATATGTTATCTGCAATGTCAAGCAAATAATTAGTTCAAATTAATATTTAATACAAAAAACTAATTTAAAAAGTTATGGCAGGAGGAAAAATGTCTGCAAGGCAGAAGATGATTAACTTAATGTACTTGGTATTTATTGCAATGTTAGCAATGAATATGAGTAAAGAAGTTTTATCCGCTTTTGGCTTCATGAATGAAAAATTAGTAGAAAATAATATTTCTACAATTGAGAAGAATAACGAAGCTTATGCAAATTTAGATACAAAAGCTTCAGAGCAAAAAGAAAAGTTTGGACCGTTAAAAGTTCAAGCAGATAAAATAAAAACATATTCAAATGATTTTTATGATTATTTAGCTGCATTAAAGTCAAAAATGTTGACTGAGATTGAAGATAAAGATGATTATGAAGCAATGGATAAGACTGATTGGTTAGATACGTATTTCTTTAAAGGGGATACTTATACTGAAGAAGGTCAGGAGTTTTTAAATAGAATAAATAACTACAGAACTAATGTAATAGAAGTTTTAGGTAGTGATAGTAAATTTGTTCCTGTTTTAAATAAAAGATTCTCTACAGAACCAGTAATAGATTCTGAAACAGACAAAGAAGTGCCATTTTTAAAGGCTAGATATGAAGGTTTTCCAATGGTAGCTTCATTAACAAACTTTACACAAATGCAAGCAGATATCAGAAATACTGAGTCTGATATTGTTACCAACCTTTTAGGTGGTAAATTAGAAGAGGCATTGTCTTTAAACAATTATACAGGTATTGTACGTTTAAATAAAAGCGCATATTTCGCAGGTGAAAAAGTTACAGGTGAAGTTGTTTTAGGTAGATATGATGCATCACTAGTACCAGATAAAGTAATTTTAAATGGTAAAGATGCAACAGATGCTGTACAAAATGGGCAAGTAATCTTAAATATGCCTGCAGGTAATGTAGGAGAGAAAACAATAAAAGGAACAATTTTCTTTAGAGAAAATGGAGAAGAAGTTCCTGTGCCATTTGAAAGTAAATATTCTGTTATTGCAGAACCAAGTTCTGCTGTAGTTTCTGCAGATAAAATGAATGTGGTCTATAGAGGTTTAGACAACCCAATTTCGGTTTCATTACCAGGTGTTGGGGCTAACAATCTAAAAGTTTCTGCTGCAGGAGGTAAATTAACAAAATCAGGAGCTGGTTATATTATTAGACCAGGAAGTGGTAATGTTGCTACTATAAATGTAAGTGCTAAATTAAGCAGTGGTAAAACTGTAAATTCAAAAGCTACATTTAGAATTAAAGATATTCCAGCAGCAATGGGTTCTGTGCGTAATCAATATGGTACTGTAAGAATGCCAAAATCAGGTTTAGCAAATGCACCAATTAATGCAGGTTTACCAGATTTTGAATTCGATTTAAAAATTCAGGTTAAGAGTTTTAAAATTAAAGTTCCAGGAGAATTAACCATTATTGTTAATGGTACAAAATTAAATGCAGCTGCTAAAAAAGTATTATCTAAAGCAAGAAGAGGAGATATCATTAACATTTATGATATTAAAGCTACTGCTAATGGGTATAACCTTAAAAAGGTTTTACCAGTTAATATAGAGCTGACTAATTAGAAAAATATAAATTATGGTTAGAAATTGTATACTAGTATTTCTTTTCTGTCTATCAGCAAGTTTTGTAAACGCACAAGCAAATGTGTTAAACGCAAAATCTGCAGATGAAATTGGTAAGAGAAGTACAGAAAGATTAGAGGCAGATAATGATGGCCCAATACCTTATGGATATGTAGATGATAGAGATATTATGTGGTCTAAAGTAGTTTGGGAGTTTGTAGATTTAAATCAAAAAATAAACTTACCATATTATTTTCCAATAGATACAACAAGTATTTCTTCAGACAGAAGATCTTTGTTCGATACTTTAATAAAGGGAATCAGACAAGGTAAAATTAAAGAAGCGTATACAGATTCTTTCTTTACTTCTAAAATTACACAAGACGAAATAGATACACGTTTAGTAAACATTAGAGATGAAAATGGTTATGTAGATACTTTTAATCTTCAAACAGAAGACGTTGCAGGTTACATGTTAAAAGGTATGTGGTATTTTGATAAACGTCAAGGAGAAATGAAATACAGACTTTTGGCATTAGCACCAATGGGTAAAGATGTACAAACTTTAGGAGTAGAAAATATAGAAGATGATAATTTGTATGAATTATTCTGGATTTTCTTTCCAGATGCAAGAGAGGTTCTACACGATTCTAAAGTTTTTAATCCAATGAATGCATCTCAACCAATTTCTTATGACCATTTATTAAACGCAAGACGTTTTAATTCAGTCATTGTAAGAGAAGAGAATATTTATGGTAACAGAGCCATAGAAGATTACATTCGAGGTAATTCTTTATTTCAGTTGCTAGAAGCCAACAAAATTAAAGAAGACATAAGAAACAGAGAAATAGACATGTGGAACTACTAAAGTTCTGTCTTAAAAATATTAAAAACGTTTGCTAAAGCAAGCGTTTTTTGTTTGTAGCTATTTCCTGCTTTTCGCACTCGCTTTTTTTCATTCTTCAAAAAGAGCTCAAACAATTGCTACAATCAGGGCTAAACTAGTTTATAAGTATAGTCATCCCTTTCAATTAAAACAAAACTTAAGTACTTTTACAGCGTGAAATTAGATTACATTATAGTTGGTTTAGGTTTGGCAGGTTTAGCTTTTGCAGAACAGCTTATAAATGCAAATAAGAGCTTTGTTGTTTTTGAAGACAGTTCTCAAACATCATCACTTGTAGCAGGTGGTGTGTACAACCCTGTTATTCTAAAAAGATTTACGCCTGTTTGGAATGCAAAAGAACAATTGCAAATTGCTTTACCTTTTTACGAAGGAGTAGAACAGAAGTTTCAAACCACTTTCGATTATAAATTTCAGACTAAAAAAGTATTTAAATCAATAGAAGATCAGAACAATTGGTTTGCTGCCTTAGATAATTCTAAATTAATAGATTATTTAGATGCAGATTTAGATCATCAGAAAAAAGAAGGTGTTATTGCTGATTTTGGTTTTGGGAATGTAAAGCAAACAGGTAGAATTGATACTAAAAAATTAGTGGATACTTATAGAGGTTATTTAGAAAAAAGAGCACTAATTAAATTTGAGCAATTCAACCACCAACTAATTAAATTTCACCCAAATCACTTAGCCTATAAAGATATTGATGCAAACAGAATTGTTTTTTGTGAAGGTTTTGGAATGAGAGAAAATATTTTTTTTAATTACTTACCACTAAATGAGGTAAAAGGTGAATTGATTACCATTCATGCTCCGAATTTAAAAATAGATTTTCAATTAAAGTCCACCTTATTTGTGCTTCCTTTAGGAGAGGATGTTTACAAAGTTGGAGCTACATTCAATTGGTCAGATAAAACTTCTAATCCATCAAAAGAAGGCAGAGAAGAGTTAATTAAAAAATTAGAAAAGGTTATTAATGTTCCTTATAAAGTACTATCTCAATCTGCAGGTATTAGACCAACTGTAAAAGACAGAAGACCTTTAGTAGGTACTCAACCCGCTTTTCCTAATTTGGCAATATTAAATGGTTTAGGTACAAGAGGAGTAATGATTGCACCAACAATGGCTAAAGCACTTTTTAATCACTTAGAAAAAGGAGAAGAGTTAGATTCAGAAATAGATATTAAAAGATTCGAATAGGATTATTCTTTCTTATTATTAGAATCTTTACTTGCCTTTTCATCATAGCTTACAAACATATTTATCCATAAAATTCTAGACAATCTTAAATTTAAAGGAGCTGTAATTATTAAAGCTGCTAAAACTGTAAAGAAAGAATTTAATAAATTTAACTGAAAACCCAATTTTGCAATTAAAAAAACAGTAACAGAAATAGCTACTGTAATTCCGTAATTAATGTACATAGCTCCATAAAAGAAAGATGGTTCTATCATATATTTTAAATTGCAATGAGAGCAAGTATCGTGAATTTGGGTAATTTTTGAAGGATTGAAAGTAATACCATGTGTAAAGAATTTTCCTTCATGACATTTAGGGCATTTTCCGTTTGCAATACTATAGATTTTTGTTCCTTTTTTAAACATCATAACTTTAAAATTTCTCTACTTTTGCCAAAGGTAAAATTTTTACCACTTTAATTCAGTAACAATTATTACATTTCATGTTAAACGTACATAACTTAACTGTTTCTTTCATGGGAACAGACCTATTTTCTGGTATCACTTTTAAATTAAATAAAGGAGATAGAATTGGTTTAATAGGTAAAAACGGAGCAGGTAAATCTACCTTACTTAAAGTACTTTCTAAAGATATAGAAAGTAGTGGAGGTACTATGGCTTTTGATAAGGATGTACAAATTGGTTTCTTAAGGCAAGATATTGATTTTGTGGAAGGAAGAACGATTTTAGAGGAAGCCTATCAAGCATTTGAAGAAATTAAAAAGTTAGAAGCAGAGCTAGAAGAAATTAACGATCAGCTTACAACTAGAACAGATTACGAAAGTGATTCTTACACACAATTAATTCAAGATCTTACAGACAAGCAAGAACGTTATGAACTTTTAGGAGGTTATAATTATCAAGGAGATACAGAGAAAATATTACAAGGTTTAGGTTTTCAGAGAGAAGATTTTAACAAGCTTACAGATACTTTTTCTGGTGGATGGAGAATGCGAATTGAATTGGCAAAATTACTTTTACAGAATAATGACATTTTGTTGTTAGATGAGCCAACAAACCACTTAGATATCGAATCTATTATATGGTTAGAGAATTTCTTAAAAGGATATTCAGGTGCAATTGTCTTGGTTTCTCACGATAAAATGTTCTTAGATAATGTAACTAACAGAACCATAGAAATTTCTTTAGGCCAAATTTACGATTACAAAAAACCTTATTCTCAATTCTTAGAATTAAGAGGAGAAATTAAGGAAAAGCAATTACAAGCTCAGAAAAATCAGGAGAAAGAAATAAAACAAAAACAGCAATTAATAGATAAATTTAAAGCAAAGGCTAGTAAAGCGTCTATGGCTCAATCTTTAATGAAACAACTTGATAAAGTTGAGTTGATAGAGGTAGATCAAGATGATAATCAAGCCATGAATGTTCGTTTTGCAATTTCTAGAGAACCAGGAAAAATAATTGTAGAAGCAGAAAATTTATCTAAAAGCTATGGAGAAAAACACGTTTTAGAAGGTGTAGATTTATTGATTGAAAGAAACAGTAAAATTGCTTTTGTTGGGCAAAATGGTCAAGGTAAATCAACTTTAGCAAAAATGATGGTTGGCGAAATTCCTTTTGAAGGTCATTTAAAACTAGGTCATAATGTAGAAGTTGGGTATTTTGCTCAGAATCAGTCTGAATATTTGCCACCAGAAAAAACGGTGTTAGAAATTATGGAAGATGCTGCTACAGATACCAACAGAATGCGAGTTAGAGATATGTTAGGTTCTTTCTTATTTGGTGGAGATGCTGTAGACAAAAAAGCAAAAGTACTTTCAGGTGGAGAAAGAAACAGGTTGGCTTTATGTAAATTGTTATTGCAGCCATTCAATGTTTTAATCATGGATGAACCTACAAACCACTTGGATATTGCCTCTAAAACTGTTTTAAAAGAAGCTTTAAATAATTTTAATGGTACTTTAATTGTGGTATCACATGATAGAGAATTCTTACAAGGCTTAACATCTACTGTGTACGGTTTTAGAGATAAAGAAATTAAGGAGTATTTAGGTGATATTGATTATTTCTTAGAGCAGCATAAAATGGAAAGTTTACGTGAAGCTGAAAAGAAAACTGTAGTAAAAGTAGAGAAAGATACTTCTAAAAAAGAAGCGCATCAACTAAGTAGAGAGCAAGAAAAAGAATTAAAAAAGTTAAATAATAGGCTCTCTAAAATTGAAACCGAAATTGCAGATTTAGAAACTGAAATTGAAAAGATAGATTTAGAATTGGCTAACAATTATGATGAAGTTTCCTCTAAACCAGATTTCTTTAAGAACTATAAAGCTAAAAAAGCCAAAGTAGATACATTAATGGAAGATTGGGAAAAAGTAGAAGGGCAAATCTCTAATTTTTCTTAAGCAAAAACGCTATTTTAGGTTTGGAAATTAAATGAAATGAACTTTAATAAGCCATATATTTCCGATAATCAAAAAATTGATTTACCTCTTTTAAAAGAAAAAAGTGTTGAACTTTTTATAAAAAGAGAAGATGAAATACATCCTTTTGTTTCTGGGAATAAATTTAGAAAATTAAAATACAATTTAGCTGAAGCCAAAAATCGAAACAAAAATACTTTGTTGACCTTTGGAGGAGCTTTTTCTAATCATATAGTAGCTACAGCTGTTGCAGGTAAATTAAATGGTTTTAAAACAATTGGCATAATTAGAGGTGATGAATTGGCTAATAATTTAGAAAAAACAATAGCTGAAAATTCAACTTTGAGAGAAGCGCAAAAACATGGAATGATTTTTAAATTTATTTCAAGAACTGCATACAGAGATAAAGAAAATAGCGATTTTTTAAATAATTTAAAAACGGAGTTTGGTGATTTTTATTTAATTCCTGAAGGAGGTACAAACCCTTTTGCTATAAAAGGATGTGAAGAAATTTTAACAAGTGAAGACACAATTTTCGATTATATTTGTGTATCAATTGGAACTGGAGGTACAATTTCTGGAGTTATAAATTCTTTACAAAGTCACCAAAAATGCATTGGTTTTCCAGCATTAAAAGGTGATTTTTTACGCAAGGAAATTAAGAGATACGTAAAATCTGATGATAATTGGATGTTGCAAACTGACTATCATTTTGGAGGCTATGCAAAATATAACGAAGCTTTAATACGTTTTATAAACGATTTTAAAAGCCAAACTAAAATTTTATTAGACCCTGTGTATACAGCAAAAATGATGTTTGGTATTTTAGATATGGTAGAAAACAACTACTTTTTTAAAGGTTCTAAAATACTTGCTATTCATACAGGAGGAATACAAGGTATTGCAGGTTTCAATAATAAATTAGCATCAAAAAATAAATCTTTAATACAATTATAATGCGCATTAGGTTTTTACTTTTTTTATCAGTTTTATTTCTATTACAAAGCTGTGGTTCTAAAAAAGGAATTGTCAATAAAAAAAATCCTGGAGTAGTAATTGTAGAGCCAGAACCTGTTGAGCTACCTTCTGTAAATCAAAAGGAAATCATCAAGAAATTAGAGAGAAAAAATCCTAATCTTAATAAATATACCTTAGCTTATATTAAGAAATACGCACCAATTGCAGTAAAGGAAATGCATGAATATAAAATACCTGCAAGTATAACACTAGCTCAAGGTATTTTAGAATCTGGCAAAGGTAGAAGTGAATTGGCCTTAAAATCTAACAATCATTTTGGTATAAAATGTCATAAAGGTTGGGAAGGTGAAAGAGTGTATCATGATGATGATGAGAAAGGGGAATGCTTTAGAAAATATCTTTACCCAGAGACTTCTTATAATGATCATTCTTTGTTTTTAACAAGAAGAAAACGTTATGCTTTTCTGTTTGATTACAATATTAAAGATTATAAAAAATGGGCATATGGTTTGCGTAAAGCAGGTTATGCTACAGATAAAAAATATCCTGTAAAATTATTAAAGTTGATAAAAGATTATCATTTATATGAATTTGATAAGGTTAAAAAAGGCAAGTACACCAAAAGAATTAAAGATTTAAATGATGGTGAAACATTTACAAAACCAATTGTAATAGAAAAGAAAGCAAGTAATCTTCATACAGTAAAAAAGGGTGAAACTTTATATTCAATTAGTAGAAAGTATGGTATCTCTGTAAAACTGATTAAGAGAATTAATAGTCTTTCTAGCAATACAATTTCTATTGGTCAGCAATTAATTATTAAAAGATAAAGTACAAATATGCCAGTTATTAAAGCAGTTAGAGGTCATAACCCTCAAATTCCTGATGATTGTTTTGTTGCAGAAAATGCTACAATTTTAGGTGAAGTTTCTTTGGGTAAAGAATGCTCTGTTTGGTATAATGCTGTAATTAGAGGGGATGTTCATTTTATAAAAATAGGAGATAAAGTAAATATTCAAGATGGAGCTGTTTTACACGCAACTTATCAAAAGTCGCCTACAACTATTGGCAATAATGTTTCTATAGGGCACAATGCAATAGTTCATGGCTGTACTATTCATGATAATGTTTTAGTTGGTATGGGTTCTATTATTATGGATGACTGCACCATAGAATCTAACTCTATAATTGCTGCAGGTGCTGTAGTAACAAAAAATACAAGAGTTGAAAGTGGAAGTATTTATGCAGGTGTGCCTGCTAAAAAAGTTAAAGATATTTCTAAAGAATTAATTTCTGGAGAAATTGATAGAATTGCAAATAACTATGTGAAGTATTCAAGTTGGTTTAAGGAATAGAAAAACCCGATTTCAAATTCGAAATCGGGCATCAATTCAACTAATCAACCAAAACTAGTTTTCTATCTATCTCTTCTGTTTTCCATTCTCTTTTTCATTGCCTTACCTTTCAACATCTTTTTTCCTTTTTGCTTTCTGTTCTTAGCCATTTTCTCAAATTTTTCAAACTGTTCAGCCTTTAAAATATCTTTCATTTTATTTTTGAATTCAATTTTAGCTTCCAATTGCTGATTTTTCATTGCAAAAAGTTCATCTGCAGTAGGCTTTTTTTCTTCATCTCTTAAAGCTTTTCTTTTTTCCATTGCTGTTTTTCTATCTTCAGCTTGTGCCATTAATAATGGTTTAATTTCATCTTGCTGCTTTTCAGATAAATCTAAAGCTAAAGTCATTTTTTTAACGGCTAATTCTGTACGTTGTTCAATAGAAAAATTAGGTCTTTTATTTTTTCTCTTTTGTTGTGCTTGTGAAGTAAAAGTAAATACGAATACTAAAACTAAAATGCTTGCTATTTTTTTCATAATTATAATTTGTTTAATGTTTTATTTATACTTCTTTGACCTTAGAAAATAGAAAAGGTTTAAATTTGTTTTCTGTTTAACAAGTATTTAACAATGTCGAAAATGAAGAAAATACTGTGGATCTTAATATTTCTACCAAGTTTTATAATTGCTCAAAATCAACAATCAGATAGCCTTAAAGTAGATTTAAGTAGCCCAAGTGCTACAATAAATACGCATTTAAATTTTTTACAAGAAGATAATTATCAACCTAAAAAATCTGCAAAAACCATTAACGGTTTAGAAGAAAAAAAGGCAATAAGAAAGGCAATTAAAATTAAACAAGTATTAGATGGTAAAGGTCTTTATATTGATTTGAATACCTTACCAACAAATTCAAATTATGTAGATTCAGTTGGTGTAAATGCCTATTCTAGATACGTAATTTTCCCTAACAGATTACCAGATGTTTATTTAGAAAAAAAAGGTAATAAGTGGTTTTATTCAGATGAAACTGTAACTAGAATTGATGCTATTTATAACAGTGTTTTTCCTTGGTACGTAAATTGGTTACAGGAAATTGTTCCAGAATATGGGCATTATAGTTTTTTAGGAATTGAAATTTGGCAAATAGTTGCACTTATTATTTTACTAAGTATTGTAATTGTGCTTTATTTCTTTTTTAGAAAAATTGCTTTTTGGATTTTGAAGAAGATTCAGCATTATATTACAAAAAGCAACGAAAACATTGAAGTAGATAAGGTGCTGAAGAAATTGGCACATCCAATAAGCTTATTAATTTCCATTAATTTAATAGATGTTGTATTTCCATCTTTGCAATTTACATTGGCTGTAAATAGATGGGTGTTTTTAGCCCTAAATATTGTAGAAACTGTCTTTTGGATTTATGTTTTCTTAAAACTGATTAAGGTAGCAATGGAAATTTATGCAGAGTTTACAGAAAATACACATAGTAGATTAGATGATCAATTAGTGCCAATTTTAAATAATTTCTTTACAGGTTTAGTTATTGTTTTAGGTTTCTTTAAACTACTAACTTTATTTGGTGTAGATGCTACAACCTTAATAGCTGGTGCAACAATTGGTGGTTTGGCATTTGCTTTAGCTTCTCAAGACACTGTGAAAAATTTAATTGGAACTATCATGATTTTTCTAGACAAACCTTTTCATATAGATGATTGGATAGAAGCAGGAGAGGTAGTTGGTACAGTAGAAAGAGTAGGGTTTAGGTCTACAAGAGTAAGAGCTGCAGATACCTCTATTTATCAAATTCCAAATAGTAAACTTTCAGAAATTGTTATTAACAATAAAGGGTTACGTTTGTATAGAAGATACAACACTAATTTAGGATTACGTTATGACACACCACCAGAATTAATAGAGGCTTTTGTAAATGGAGTTCGTCAAATAATTATTGAGCATCCAGAAACGAGGTCTGATTCTTATAACGTTGAGTTTACTGGTTTTGGAGACTCAGCTTTACTAATTATGGTGAACGTTTATTTTAAAAGTTTGGCTTGGAGCGAAGAACAAACCTCTAAACACAGATTACACATTGCTATTATAAAATTAGCAGCTGCTTTAGGAGTAGAATTTGCATTTCCTTCTACAACAGTTACTATAGAGCAATTTCCAGATAAAGGTAATCTTTCTCCTAAATACAACACTAGCAAAGAGAATATTAATGCTACAATTCAAAATATTCTTACAGAGTTTAAAAATGATGTTCCACCAGAAAATACACCAGAAAGTTAATGAAGAATCTTTTTAAAATAGTTTCAAGAGTTTTAGGATTATTAATTGTTGCCTTTGTTGTTTTTTATTTTTGGGCTTCATCACCTAGTTTAGATGAAAATGAATACGCCAAAATAATTCAGAATTCTGATGTATTATTAGAGAATAAAGATTCTATTTTTAGTATTGCAACCTACAATATTGGTTATTTAAGTGGAATGACAAACAACAGGCCAGTTCCTAAACCAAAAGAACTTTTTGATACAAATTTGGAAAAGGTAAAAAAGGAAATAAAAAATGTTTCGCCAGATATTATAGCTTTTCAAGAAATAGATTATGATGCTTCACGTTCATATCACATTAATCAAGAAGAAGAAATTGCTAAATTAGGATATGGTTTTACAGCTAGAACCATTAATTGGGATGAGCATTATTTACCTTTTCCTTATTGGCCAATTAGCATGCAATTTGGTAAAGTAATTTCTGGGCAATCTATTGTAAGTAAATTTCCTTTAGCTAACCAAGAAAGAATAATTTTATCTAGAGTAGAAGATTCTCCTTTTTATAGAGATGCCTTTTATTTAGAAAGATTAGCTCAAGTAGTAAAAGCGAATATTAATGGTAAAGAAATAGTAATTATTAATATTCATTTAGAGGCATTTGATAAAGCAACAAGAGCAAAACAATTTAAAGAAGTAGAGGCTATTTTTAATAATTATAAAGACAATTATCCTACGATTCTTTTGGGCGATTTTAACTCTAGGGCTAGAGATAAAAATGCTGTTGTACAAGAATTTTTAAGCTCAGGTAAAATTGGTAATGCAGCTTTTATTCAAAATAATATTGCAAATACATTCGATACTAAAAGCCCTTTTCAAAGAATTGATTATATTTTTTATACTAAAGAATTTATTGAGTATGTTTCTGGTAGGGTTTTAAATGAATTTGAACAAGCTTCTGATCATTTACCTGTTTACATGAAATTTAAGTTAAAGTAATTGGATTACTATTGTTCTTTAAAATTCTCATAAAGCTGTTGAATTGAATCTTCAATTTCAGTTAAACCAAACATAAATGTATTTCTAAGAAGGCTTAATTCTCTGTCATCAACTTTAATTTGAATATTAGATTTAGTTGTATTAATTAGTTCAGAAAATTTAGATAAATCTTCTTTAGTAACTTTTTCTTTTTTAGAGAAAGCTTCAATAATTTCACAAGCTTTTTCAGTTACTTTTTCTGAGTTCTTTTCGATACCAGCTTCACCATTAGTAATATTAGAGTTAGACTTATCTGCAACTCTCTGTATTATAGTAATAGAATTATACAGTCTTTCAGTACTTTCTATCAATTCCATAATTTTTTGTTTATCATTAAAGGTTATAGAAGCTGCATTGTTTTTGGCTTGGTTAATATTTGTACTAAAGTTATTATTTGCTTTAGTTGTATTCTTATTTTCTTTATCTCTAGTATTATCAAACTCAATTCTAAATCGATCGCAAGTGTTTTTTAAAGCTTTACGTATATACCTAAGTGTTCTGTTTTCAGAAGTATCTGGCCAAGCAATTAAAGAAATTAAAATGCCAATTGCCACACCAAAACCTATAGAAAGTAATCTGTTTAAGGCCAAGTCATAAGCATCACCTTCAGAACCTAATGCCAATGCAACTGCTGCAACAACTCCATATCTCCATTCAGGTCTAAAACTTGCAATTCCGTTAATTATAAAAAGCGATAATAAGAGTGATAAAATTACACCCAACTCCCAAGGAATTAAAGCTACAAAAACAAAGCCTATAATAATCCCAACAATGGTAGATAGAATTCTACCTTTTGCTTGCTGAAAGGTATTACCAATACTTGGTTCTATAACCAAAATAGCAGATAGAACTCCTACAAAACGTTCAGAAATACCTAGTAATACCATCAAATAATAACAAATTGCTCCAGCCAAAGCCGACTGAATTGCCAAACGAAAGGCATCTTTGTATTCCTCTTTGCTAATGTTTTTTATAAAATTGGAACTCATGTAAATGATTTATTTTCTAAAAAGAATAAAGATACTTTTTTAATATTTTGATGTGCTAGATTTCCGTAAATTGAACGAGATTTATTATTTCTTTCCAGTAATTAATCATTCAAGAAAATCTACTTGAAATGAATAGTTTGCATAGCCTTTGGTTTAATTGCAGAAGTGTAAATTGTACCTTCAATATTCAAAGATATTTTAAAACCTTCATCATTGTTATTATAAATGACTAGAGCTAAACTGCCATCACTATTTTTTGCAGCTGTATAAATAAGATTATCAATAGGGTTACCTTTGGCTTCAATTCTAACCGCATTTGGACGAATAAATTTACTAAAGTGACCTAGCAAATAATATAATGGTGTATAAATAACTTCATCAGTTTTAGGATTGATTAAAACAGGTGCACTATTAAAATTATCATAAGGATTTGGTTTTCCTTCATTACTTAATATCATACACCATTCAATATAACCTTGTGTGCCATGGTTTAAATCTGTTATAATATCATAAGCATAGGTTTCAAAAGGAATAAATTTACCTGCGTAATCTGTACTTTCTCTCCAATATTGACCTATAGGATCTTTGACATCAATATCTATACTAGATTCAGTATGAATCATACCTTTGTTGGGCCAGTTTTCATGTAACTTATCTAGTTCTTTAGCATAGTAATTATGTGCTTTTAATTCAGAATTTGCATACCAGTGAAATCCTGTTCCCCATGCATATTTATTTGCATCTGGGTCATTATAAATGGTGTTTGCATAATTATTCATCACAGATTTGTTGTGGTCATAAATTAGAATTCGAACTCCATTATTTAAGTTGCTTGTATTCAAATGCCCATCTTTAACAAATTGAGGACCTAAATGATTTTTAAGAAAATCTCTTCCTTGTTCAGGTGTAAAACCATTGCTATCCCATCTTGCATCATGATAATGCAAAGGCTCATTTTGTGGAGTAATTCCCCAAATTTCTATTCCTTTTTCTTTATATGCGTTTACATACTTAGATAAATATTCTGCCCAAAGAGCATAGTATTTAGGTAGCAAACTACCATTAGTCATAGTGTTTGTTTCATTACTTTTCATCCATGAAGGAGGGCTCCAAGGTGAAGCAATTATCTTAAAATTAGCTCCTTCAATTTTTGAAGCTTCTAGAATCATTGGAACTAAATCATAATCTGGTTCCTCTAAATAGATGTTTTTAACTTGTTCATTTTCATCTCCTGTAAATCCTTTTAAATCTTCATAAATACTAAAAGTAGAAAGATCTAAATCATTTTCATCAACATAGGTGTAATGGTTGTTGGCATAGTCACTACTATTAATATGTGTTCTTGTTAAACTAAAACCTACACCTTTTGTTGGGCTAAATAGATTTGTTAAAACTTCTTTACGTAGTTTTACAGGAATGGTTGCTAAATTCCAAGCAGAAGATTCAGTAAACGATGCTCCAAAACCATAATATTTTTGAAACTCAACATTTGGGTTGACTTCAATAGTAACTGTTTTTAGATCAATTTTATCGTTATTGTTAGTTTTTGAGTTTACCAATTTAAGATTATCACCTGAAGATGAAGTCTGGTAGATACTCATTGTATATTTGGACCTCTCTTTATCTGATTTGCAACTAAAAATTAAAAAGAAACTGAAAAATAGTGTAAATTTTAAAATAGTATTCTTGGTCTTTTTCTGTTGCATTAGGTGTTTTTTAAATTATGCGATTTCTCCTCTATGAGGTTTTAAGGCATCTCTGTAGGTTTTCATGTCTTTTTCATCAACAATAATAAATGCAGAGACCAACATTGGGTTATTTTCTTTGATGGCTATTTCATGAAAATTTAGTTTTTCTAAAACTGCAAACTCTTTTAGGTGGATGGTATGATGTTTGGCAGTTTCTTTTGCATCTGGGCCTCTAAAATCCCACAATAATTTTATTTTTCTATCCATTGTGTTTAATGATTGATGAAGATAAATAAATTTCCCTCTGTAAAAGAAATTGTGACTTCATTATTTACTGCTTTATTTCGTGTGCCAATTCTTTCGCCAAAAATTAAATCTTCGTTTTTTAAAGGATATTGTAGGCCTTCAGTTAAAATATTTGTTGCTTTAGGAAAAGGAATTAAAGACACAATTTGGTCTTTACAACCTGTAATTTTGGTATTATTCTTAGCTAGAAAATACTTGCTATTATAATCATAAAAAGTAAGGTTTAATTTACTTTTCCATTGAATTGCAGTATGTAAGTTGCCTAAAAAATGATCTTGTTCTGCTCCACTTGCTCCATAAACATCAACTTTATAAAAGCCTCTATCAAAAAGAATTTGAAGTATTTTATCAAAATCTGTATAGTTCTGATCAGGTGTATTGATTACCTCTATTTCATTGGGTAATGTTTGTATAGAATCAAAATCACCAGCAATAAAAGTAGGAGTGATATTGTTTTTTTCTAGGTATTGATAAGCACCATCTGTAGCACAAATAATCTCATATTTGCTTAAATCTGGTAAGGAGTTTGGTTTTTCTCCATTTAATAGTAAAAAAACGTTATCATTCTTCATTTAAACAAAAATACAAACAAAAAAAACATCAACCCTTTATAAGAGTTGATGTTTTTTAAAGCTATAAATAGTAGTGCCTAGCTCTTTTTAGAGATTAAAATAATAGAAAATAATTTTCCTATTAAAAAAATAACTAAACCAAAAGTGGGGGATAATAAGCCAACTTTAAAACCGCCAGCTAAAACTTGAGGTGCAATATCTGCTGATTGAGAAATTTCTTCTAATGCACCAAGCATACCAATAATAAAGCCTAGTACTCCAAAAACAAAGGCAAATAAGCCTAGTTCTTTCATTATTTTTCTAGTTTTTTCTGAGTTGTCTTTTAATCCTTTTACAAATAAAATAATAATTGCAATTAGTAATAATAATAAAGGAACCATAAAAATTGGTCCACCTTGCATAATAAAGTTCATAAGATGTATTTTTTAAAATTATAGGTTAAATGTATTTTTAAATTCTGGTTTAATATTTTTTTTGCGACGAACTTCTTAATTAAAACTGCTTTTAACCAAAAATTTGGTTTAAATCTAATTTTATTTAAAACTGGTAGAATAGAGCTTTAAAACTGTATTTCGTCTCTAGTTTACTTTTGCAAGATAAAAAAAACCTTATTTTGTAGTATGAATAAAAGCATCCTAAATAAATTTTCAAAGATTCCTGTACATCTTTTGTTTTGGGTAATTGTATGGTTTTTCTTTTACACTTTTTTTAGTGCAGGTTCATCTAACCAAAGTTTTATTTTCTGGTTTTCGACTATTTTAAGTGTAGTTTCAATAGTTGCTTCTTACAGTTTTATGTATCAAATAATTCCTGATTATTTAATACAGAAAAAGTATAGTAAGTTTACCTTATATACCATCTATGCTTTTTTGTTTAGCATGTGTGTGGTTTTAATGACTATGGTTTTTGGCTTTGTATTTTTCTTTAATCTAGATTACCAAACAATGCCTGCTTTAACCAAAAACCCAGCAGTAATTTTAGTTTGTGTATTTCTAATTGTAGCTATTATGAGTAGTTATAAAGTAGTAAAGTATAACTTAAAAGCTATTGATGAAAAACGAGAATTAGAAACAAAAATCTTAAAAACCGAGTTACAATTAAAAGAACAAGAATTACGCTTTTTAAAAATGCAGATTCACCCTCATTTCTTGTTTAACACCTTAAACACTATTTATGGCTTTGCATTAAAAAAGTCTGAACATACTTCAGAAATGATTTTAAAGCTTTCTAATTTGTTAGACTATATTTTATATCAAGTAGATGAACCTTTGGTGCCCTTAAAAGAGGAGATTAAACATTTGAAAAATTATATTTCTTTAGAAAAACTAAGATTTCAAGAAGGTTTGGCTATAGATTTAAAAATTCATAATTTTAATGATGATGTAAAAATACCACCTATGATTTTTTTACCATTTATAGAAAATGCATTTAAACATGGTCATCAAATTAAGGATGTTTTAAAGGTTAATATAAATTTTGAATGTATAGAAGACAGGTTGATTTTTAAAATGGAAAATAGTACGCATCAAAAGAAAGAAAGTAAAAAAGGAATTGGTTTAGAGAATATTAAAAAAAGACTTGAAATGATTTACGAGGATGATTTTAAATTAAATATTACAAACAATTCAGAATCGTTTAAGGTTTATTTATCAATTCCAATGAAATAGTATGAAGAAGCTAAGTTGTGTTATTGTAGATGATGAGCCAATGGCTAGAGAAATTTTAGAATCATATATTCTAAAATCTCCTAATTTAGATTTGCAAAAGATTTGTAAAAATGCCTCAGAAGCCATTTTGCATATGCAAAACAGCCAAGTAGATCTTTATTTTTTAGATATTAATATGCCAGAGATAAGTGGGTTAAGTTTGGCTAAAATCATTAAAAATAATTCTAAAATTATCTTTACAACTGCTTATAGAGATTATGCAATTGAAGGTTTTAACCTAAATATTGTAGATTATTTATTAAAACCATTTTCTTTTGATCGATTTATGGAAGCAGTAGAAAAAGTAGCAAATACCAAAGATAAAATTGAAGATAAACATGATTTTATGTTTGTAAGATCAGACAGAAAAATGATAAAAATTGACTTTGATGCGATCTTGTATATAGAAAGTTTAAGCGATTATATTAAAATTTATTTAGAGGATAAAACCGTGGTTTGTAGAGAAACCATTAGCAATTTCGAAGAAAAACTACCAAATCAACTATTTATACGTACTCACAGATCTTTTATTGCAGCCATTAGAAAGATTAATTCCTACACCAATGAGTTTTTAGAAATTAAAGATAAAGCTGTACCAATTAGCAGAAGTTATAAAGAATCGGTTTTAGATAAATTAGCAGATGTTTAGTTATAGGTTTATATTTGTGATAAATTTTTAGACTTTGAATACAGATCAATTTTTAGTAAAATCAGACTTAAATTTAGTAGAAAAGGCAAAATTTACATGGAAAACACCAAGTAATATTGCTTTGGTAAAATATTGGGGAAAAAGTAATCCTCAAATTCCTAAAAATGCATCTATCAGTTTTACGCTAAATAATTGTCATACAATTACAACTGTCGAATTCGAAAAGATAGAAAAATCTTCTGAAGTTACTTTCGAATTGTTTTTTGAAGGAGAACAAAAAGAAGAATTTAAGCCAAAAATTGCAGAATTTTTTAAAAGAGTATCAGATTATTGTCCTTATATTTTTGACTATAAAATGATTATTCACTCAGAAAATTCATTTCCACATTCTAGTGGAATTGCATCTTCAGCAAGTGGTTTAAGTGCAATAGCCATGTGTTTAATGAGTTTAGAAAATGAACTTTCTACAGATTTACCTCAAGATTTTATCAATAAAAAAGCGTCATTTTTAGCAAGATTAGGTTCAGGAAGTGCAAGCAGAAGTATTGAAGGGCCATTAGTGGTTTGGGGGCAGCATTCTGAAATACCAGAAAGTTCAGATTTATTTGGAGTTCAGTTTCCTTTTAAAGTAGCTCCAATTTTCGAAAACTATCAAGATGTTATTTTGTTGGTAGATAAAGGAGAGAAACAAGTATCAAGTACTGTTGGTCATAACTTAATGCATAACCATCCTTATGCCGCAAATAGGTTTCAACAAGCCAATGATAATCTTACCAAAATTACAAATATTCTTAAAGAAGGAGATATTAAAAAATTTATCCATCTAGTTGAAAGTGAGGCTTTAACCTTGCATGCAATGATGCTAACTAGTGCTCCTTACTTTATTTTGATGAAGCCAAACACGCTAGAAATTATCAATAAAATATGGGAGTATAGAAACACGGCTAATAGTAATGTTTGTTTTACATTAGATGCAGGTGCAAATGTACATGTGTTGTTCCCAGAAAATGAGAGAGAAGAAGTGTTGCAATTCATTGATAAAGAGTTGTCTAAGTACTGTCAGAAAAATCATTATATTTGTGATACAGTAGGTTTAGGAGCTGCAAAATTGTAGTTTAACTGCTGTTAATTAGCTCTTTATGAATATTAAATTACTATTACCTCTATTTTTTTTAGCGTTTTTTTCGTTCTCTACCCATGCACAATCTAAAGTATATTTTGATGCAAATTGGAATGTGGTTACCAAAGAAAAAGCGGTTTATTACAGAACTATTTCTGCTAATAAACCTAAAAAAGAATGGATTATAGATTACTATATTTCAGGTAAAAAGGCACAAGAAGCTAACTATGTTAAGGGTAAGCCAGATGGTAAATTTTTAATGTATTACAATACAGGTGAGTTAAAAAGCATTGGTTTTTATGAAGATGGTTTAAAAGAAGGTGTTTGGAAAACTTATGATAAAAACGGAAAAATTATACAAAAAGGAAAGTATAAGAATGATGAAAAGGTGGGAGTTTGGAAAACTTTTTACAAAAACTTATAAATTCTAATAGAATAAATATTCGTATTTTTGTAAAACAACTGTAAAAGAAAAATGAAAGGTCCGTTATTTTATGCTAAAATTCTTCTGTTTGGAGAATATGGAATTATAAAAGATTCCAAAGGATTAGCAATTCCATTTAATGCTTATAGAGGTGCTTTAAAGTCTTCTAAAGATTTAGAAGGTGCAGCTAAAGATTCTAATGCAAACTTAGAACGCTTTTACAATCATTTATCGCAATTAAATTCTGATAAAGTTTCTTTTAACTTAGAAGCTTTTAAAAATGATATTGATAATGGAATGTATTTTGATTCTTCTATACCTCAAGGTTATGGTGTAGGAAGTTCAGGAGCATTAGTGGCATCAATCTACGATAAGTATGCTACAGATAAAATTACAGTTTTAGAAAACTTAACAAGAGAAAAGTTATTAAAGTTAAAAGAGATTTTTTCTTTAATGGAATCTTTCTTTCATGGTAAAAGTTCAGGTTTAGATCCTTTAAATTCTTATTTAAGCTTACCTATTTTAATTAACTCTAAAGAAAATATTGAGCCTGCAGGTATTCCTTCTCAGAAGGAAGGTAAAGGAGCTGTGTTCTTATTAGATTCTGAGCAAATTGGTGAAACAGAACCTATGGTTAACATTTTTATGAATAAAATGAAAAACGAAGGTTTTAGAAAAATGATAAGCGAAGAATTTGCGACACATACAGATGCTTGCATAGAAGATTTTTTATCTGGTAATGTATCTTCTTTATTTGGTAATGTAAAAAAGCTATCAAAGGTTGTTTTAAAGAATTTTAAGCCAATGATTCCTGTTGCTTTTCATAAAATTTGGGCTCAAGGTATTAGTACAAATGACTATTATTTGAAACTTTGTGGTTCTGGAGGTGGAGGTTACATCTTAGGTTTCACTGAAGATTACCAAAAGGCTCAAGAAAGTCTAAAAGACTATAAATTAGAATTAGTTTATAGATTCTAAATCATTTCTTATGAGTTCTTCTAAAATGAAGACTTTCTTAAAAAAAATATTTAGTTTACTATCTGTTGTAAGAGGATACAATATTTTAGTTTTAATAGCTGCTCAGTATTTGGCAGCTATATTTATTTTCTCTCCTCAAAACTCTATAAGAGCTGTAGTTTTTGATCTACATTTATTGTTTACGGTTATTGCAACTGTTTGTGTTGTTGCTGCTGGTTATATCATTAATAATTTTTATGATGTAAAAGTAGATCGAATTAATAGACCTGTTAAAACAGGAATAGATAATTATGTAAAGCAAGAAACCAAACTTAGCTTATATTTTATATTAAATTTTATAGGATTTTTATTCTCATGTTTCGTTAGTTGGAAAGCAGCACTTTTCTTTTCTGTATATATTTTCGGAATTTGGTTCTATTCACATAAGTTAAAGAAGTATCCCTTAACTGGTTTAATCTCTGCAACAGTGTTAACCATTCTGCCATTTTTTGTGATTTTCGTGTACTATAAAAATTTCTCAGAAATAATTTTTGTACACGCAATTTTCTTGTTTTTTGTAATTATGGTTAGAGAATTAATTAAAGATTTAGAGAATATGAAAGGCGCTTTGGCTAATAATTACAATACCTTTTCAGTAGCTTATGGAGAAAGAAAAACAAAAGAATTGTCTATTGTTTTGCTGATTTCTACCATTTTTCCAATAGCAATATTATTTAGATTTCCAGAGTTGAGTTATATGAAATATTACTTTTATTTAGCTTTAATTACCTTAATAGCTGTTGGTGTTTTTCTATGGATATCAAACAAGAAAAATCAGTATAGATTATTGCATAATACCTTGAAAATATTGCTTTTAATTGGTGTTTTTTCTTTAGTTTTTATAGATACTTCATTACTTTTAGAAAAAGTAATAGATAGCTTACATTAGAAATCTAATTTAAGTACCTTTGCCAAAATTTATAAAATGAACTCAAATAAAAACTCGTCGAGAAGACGACTTGAAGGCAAAAATAGTAAGCCTCTAAGTAGAAAGCCCTCTAACAAAAGAACTTCAAAAAAAGACGCTAATAAGTCGTCTAAACCAGGCCAAACTAATACATCTACAGGAATTCGTTTAAACAAGTATATTGCAAATTCTGGAGTTTGCTCTAGAAGAGAAGCAGATACGTATATTGAGCATGGAAGTGTAAAAGTGAATGGAAAACTGGTTACAGAAATGGGCTATAAAGTACAACCAGATGATGTTGTACAGTTTGATGGAACTTCTATTACACCAGAACAGAAAAGGTATATTTTACTAAATAAACCAAAGAATTACATAACAACTATGGATGATGATCGTGGAAGAAAAACGGTTATGGATCTTGTTGCAAACGCATCAAAAGAGAGAATTTATCCTGTAGGACGTTTAGATAGAAATACAACAGGTTTATTATTGTTTACCAATGATGGTGATTTGGCTAAAAAGTTGACACATCCTAAGCATAATGTACGCAAACTATATCATGCATCTTTAGATAAAAAACTAGATTTAAAAGATTTAGAAAAATTAAGAGGTGAGGTAATTATCGAAGGTAGAAAGGTGTTTATTGATGCTGTTTCTTATGTTGATGGTCAGCCAAAAACAGAAATTGGTATCGAAATTCATTCTGGTAGAAACAGAATTGTTAGAAAGATTTTTGAACACGTTGGTTACAAAGTAAATAAATTAGATAGAGTTATTTTTGCTGAGTTAACTAAGAAAAATTTACCAAGAGGTAGATGGAGAGCTCTAACAAATCAAGAACTGAGCAATTTACAAATGATGAAATAATTTCAAGCATTTAATTTAGATATAAACCTTTTAAGTATTCCTTAAAAGGTTTTTTTATGCCTGTAATACTATGTAATCTACAAGTTTTGCTGCGAGTTGAGCAGTAATATTATCCTTATCATATTTTGGATTTAATTCTGTAATATCACAAGCAATAACCTTATTACTTTTTAATAAAAAGGTTAAAGCTTGATAGATAAAGTTGGGGGACAATCCTAATGGTGATGCAGCACTTACGCCAGGAGCAAATGCAGATGAAAAACCATCTAAATCAATGGTGATGTATAAGTGGTTTACCTTTTCTAGAACTGAATTTAAATTGCATTTTACATTATCTGAAAAGGTTTCACAATCAAAATTTGTGAGGAAAGAAATATTTTTTTGTTTCGCAATTTCAAACAATTCTTTGGTATTAGACTGTTGTTGTATTCCAACTGGAAAGTAAACAACATTATCATTTTCTGATAATATTTGATTAAAAGGGGTTCCTGAATTTGGTTGTCTATCTATAACTCTCAAATCAAAATGAGCATCAAAATTTATAATTCCGATTTTGTTTTTTTGATCATTTGTAAGAGCTCCTTTAATTCCGTTAAATGTAGCGTAAGCAATATCATGTCCTCCACCAATTCCTATTGGGAAAATGTTATGGGTAATTAAGTGAGATATTGATTTTGAAAATGCTGCTTGACAATCCTCTAAGTTTTCATCAATACAAGTAATATCGCCAAAATCTGTTACTTTTTTATGTGTAAAATGTATAGGTAATTTCCCTAATTTTTGTCTTATAAATTCAGGCCCTTTTTTAGCGCCAACTCTCCCTTGGTTTCTTTTTACACCTTCATCACAGGCATAACCTAAGATTCCAAATTGTTTTTTTGTGCTATTTTCTATGGCTGTAATATCCGAAAAAGTAATTTTTTCATGCCAATACTGATTAGTATTTTCAGATTCTCTTCCTGAATATAATCTTTTATTTGTTGATTGATATTTGATGTTTAAATCTTTGAAAAAATCCATAGCTTAATTTTTAGCTTCTTTCCCTTTTAAATATACTTTATCTACACTATGATTTCCAAAAGAATAAGGAATGTAGTTGTAAGAGTTAATTTCTTTAGTAAGAATTAAATTTGCCAATTTTCCTCTGGTAATTGAACCTACTTTATCTTGAAGATTCATGGCATAAGCACCATTTATGGTTGCTGCATTTATAGCTTCTTCTGGTGTCATTTTCATTTTTATACAAGCAGTAGCAACTACAAAATTCATGTTTCCAGAAGGTGTAGAGCCAGGATTGTAATCTGTAGCCAAAGCCAATGGTAAACCATGATCAATCATTTTTCTGGCTGGTGTATATGGTATTCCTAAAAAATAAGAGCAACTTGGTAATGCAACTGGCATTGTTTGGGTATTCTTTAGAGCTTCAATATCTATATCTCTTATTTCTTCTAAATGATCTACAGATAGAACATTATGTTTAATTCCTTCTTGTATGCCTCCAATTGCATTAAACTGATTAACATGAATTTTACCTTGTAAACCATATTTTTTACCAGCTTCTAAAATCAGTTTTGTATCATTTACAGAGAAATAACCTTTTTCACAAAAAACGTCTATAAAATCGGTTAAATTTTCTTTTTCAATAATAGGTAAAACTTCGTTAATTAATAGTTCTAAATATTCAGGTTTACTATTTTCAAACTCTTTTGGTAATGCATGAGCTCCTAAAAATGTTGCCTTAATTTCTATAGGATAATTCTCCTTTAAGTGTTGTATAACACGTAACATTTTAAGCTCGGACTCTTTTGTTAAACCATAACCCGATTTAATTTCAACAGCACCTGTTCCTAACAGAATTATTTCTTCTAAACGTTTTTTACTTTGCTTATAAAGTTCATCTTCTGAAGTTGCTTGTAATTTCTTTGCCGAATTTAAAATACCACCTCCATTTTCTGCAATTTCGTTGTAGGTAAGTCCTTTAATTCTATCTACAAATTCACCTTCTCTATTTCCAGCATAAACAAGATGTGTGTGTGAATCGCACCAAGAAGGTAAAATCATTCTACCTGTTGCATCTACAATTTCAGCATCGATATTTGGACAATCTTCCATTGTTCCAAAATCTTTTATAATGCCATTTTTAACTAGTAAAAAAGCATTTTTCAAGGTTGGTAAAACACACATTTCTTTACCAGAAATAAAGTCGATTTTATCTTCTCTAACCTGAAGTAATTCTTTGATGTTTTTAAAAAGTATTTGCATTAGAAAAGATTTTTTAAATGATTTTCATCTACTAAATTAGGTAAAGTAACTTTTAGGTTAGGTGTTCTTTCCATTTCTCTTTTAATAGCAAAAATAGCTTCATCATTTCTTGCCCAACTTCTTCTAGCTATTCCATTATTAACATCGTAAAAGAGCATGTTTTTTAGCTTTTTATCTGCTTCTGCTGTACCATCTAAAAGCATTCCAAAACCTCCATTAATAACTTCTCCCCAACCAACTCCACCTCCATTGTGAATAGAAACCCAAGTTGCACCTCTAAAACTATCACCAATTACATTATGAATAGCCATATCTGCAGTGAATTTACTGCCATCATAAATGTTAGAAGTTTCTCTAAAGGGCGAATCTGTTCCACTTACATCATGATGATCTCTACCTAAAATTATTGGACCAATTGTTTTGTTTTTTATTGCTTTATTAAAAGCTTTTGCAATTTCTATTCTGCCTTCTGCATCTGCATATAATATTCTGGCTTTAGAGCCAACTACCATTTTATTAGACTTGGCATTTTCAATCCAAGTGATATTGTCTTGCATTTGTAATTGGATTTCTGAAGGTGCTTTTTTCATCAATCTTCGTAAAACAAGTGCAGCAATTTCATCGGTTTTATCTAAATCTTTTTGATTACCTGAAGCACAAACCCATCTAAAAGGACCAAAACCATAATCAAAGCACATTGGACCTAAAATATCTTGAATGTATGATGGATATTTAAAATCGATATTATTAGTATCCATAACATCTGCACCAGCTCTTGAAGCTTCTAGTAAAAAAGCGTTTCCATAATCGAAAAAGTAAGTTCCTTTTTTAACGTGATTATTAATAGTTTTTGCGTGTCTTACTAAAGATTCTTGAACCTTTTCTTTAAATAAATCTGGATTTTCTTTGATGAGAATATTTGCTTTGTCATAACTTAAATCTGCAGGATAATAACCTCCTGTCCATGGAATATGAAGTGAGGTTTGATCTGATCCAATATGAATAAAAATATTTTCTTTATCAAATTTTTCCCAAACATCTATTACATTTCCTATATAAGCTATAGAAATAACTTCATTATTTTCTTGTGCTTTTTTAGTGATTTGTACAAGTATATTTATGTCATCAATTAGAATATCTACCCAACCTTGTTGATGTCTTTTTATGGCAGCTTTTCTGTTTACTTCTGCACAAATTGTAATGCAACCAGCAATATTACCTGCTTTTGGTTGTGCACCACTCATGCCTCCTAAACCTGCAGTTAAAAATATCTTTCCATTCGGATTTTCATCAGGTTTCAAAATTTTTCGAAAAGCATTCATTACAGTAATTGTAGTGCCATGTACTATGCCTTGTGGGCCTATGTACATAAAAGATCCTGCAGTCATTTGGCCATATTGAGTTACACCTAAAGCATTAAATTTTTCCCAATCATTAGGTTTTGAGTAGTTAGGAATCATCATTCCATTTGTAACTACAACTCTTGGCGCATTTTTGCTGGATGGAAATAAACCCATTGGATGACCTGAGTACAAATGCAAGGTTTGTTCGTTAGTCATTATCGCCAAATATTGCATTACCAATAGATATTGAGCCCAGTTTTGAAATACAGCTCCATTACCACCATAAGTTATCAATTCTTCTGGATGTTGTGCAACATCAGGATTTAAATTATTCTGAATCATTAACATTAAAGCAGCTGCTTGTTTCGTTTTGGCTGGATATTCTGAAATGGCTCTAGCATATATTTTATGCTTTGGTTTAAAGCGAAACATATATATTCTTCCATATTCTATCAACTCAGATGCAAATTCAACAGCTAGTTCTTGATGCCATGCTTTTGGGAAATAACGCAAGGCATTTTTTATTGCCAATTGCTTTTCTGAAGTAGTTAAAATATCTTTTCTTTTAGGAGCTCTATTTGTGCTTTCTAAATCCTTAATCTTTGGAGGTAAAATAGCAGGGATTCCTTGTAAAATTTCTTCTTTAAAAGTCATAGCCATTTATTTAACAATTATTGCTTTGTTCTTTACTAACTGAATCATAGCACTGATGTCATTTTTTAACAAGCGATCGTCTTCTAGTTTTTTTACTTTTGATCTAATAATTTTGTAGTTTTCTTCAATTATTTTAGAGAAGGTATTAGGTCTTCTAAATTCTAAAGCTTGTGCAGCATATAACAGCTCAATAGCTAAAATTTTATCTAAATTTTCTAAAATTTGATTTAATTTTCTTCCAGATATGCTACCCATAGAAACATGATCTTCTTGGCCTAAAGAAGTTGGAATACTATCTGCAGAAGGAGGAAAGCAAAGTGATTTATTCTCAGTAACCAAAGCTGCTGTAGTGTATTGAGGAATCATAAAACCTGAATTTAACCCTCCACTTTTGGTTAATAATCTTGGTAAACCGTATTTGCCTTCTAATAATAAATAACAACGTCTGTCTGCAATATTTCCTAATTCAGAGGCAGCAATTGAGCAATAATCTAGAGCCATGGCTAAGGGTTGTCCATGAAAGTTGCCACCAGAAATAGCTTCAGTTTCACTTAAAATTATTGGGTTGTCAGTTACAGAATTCATTTCAATTTCTGCCAATTCTAATAAATGATAAAAAGCATTTCTAGAAGCTCCATGAACTTGAGGAATACATCTCATAGAATAAGGATCTTGAACTCGCTCACAGTTTTCATGTGAAGTTATATTTTGAGAATCTTTGAATAAAATTCTCATTCTTTCAGCTACTTTTATGCTGCCTTTAAAAGGTCTTATTGCATGTAATTCTGGTTTAAAGGGAGATGAACTACCTTTATAACCTTCAATGCTCATTGCTCCACAAACATCAGCTAAATCTAATAAGTACTCCATTTTTGTAAGTCCAGCAATAGTATGTGCTAAAATAAATTGAGTTCCGTTAATCAAACCTAGGCCCTCTTTGGCTTCTAATTCAATTGTATTTAAATTGTAAGTTTCTAGAATTTCACCTGCAGAATATATTTCATCATTAATCCAAAATTCACCTTCACCAATTAAAGGTAAAAACAAATGAGAAAGAGGGGCTAAATCACCAGAAGCACCAACAGAACCTTGTTTGGGCACAGTTGGTAATAAATCATTTTCTATAAAAAATATAATACGTTCTATAACTTCTAAACGAACGCCAGAAAATCCTTGGCAAAGTGCATGTACTTTACAAATCATCATTAATTTAGATAAATGCCTATCTATATTTTCTCCAACACCAACAGCATGTGTAATTAAAAGATTTTTTTGAAGTAAGTTGGTTTCTTCTTTCGAAATTTTCACATCACAAAGAGGACCAAAACCAGTATTTATGCCATAAACAACCTTATCACTATTAGTGATTGCAGTTACTTTATTTCTGCAGTTAATTATTTTTTCTTCAGCTTCATTGGTAATTACACCTTTTAAAGTGCCATTTGCAATTTCATTTACACTTTTTAAGGTTAGTAAATCTATTCCGTATTTGAACATTGTGTTATTTTCTGTTGGGTTGCTACAAAGTTATAATTACTTTTGATGCTTTATAATATCATTTATATTGTTAAATAATGCTTGTAGGTTATCAAATAGAATTACGTCATATAAAATATTTTTTGGCAGTTGCTGAAGAATTACATTTTAGAAAAGCAGCCGAAAAACTGTTTATTTCTCAACCTGGTTTAAGCAGGCAGATTAAAATATTAGAAGAAGAGTTAGGAGTTGTTCTTTTTGAAAGAAATAATAGAAATGTAGTTTTAACTGCTGTTGGAGAATATTTAAAAGTAGAATTATCAAATCAAATAAAGATGCTTGCCAACACTTTAGATAGCGCAAAATTATTACAAGAAGGTAAGAAGGGAGATTTGAAAATAGGTTATGTAGGATCTGCAATGCAGGATGTAATTCCGAAGTTATTAATAAACTTTGAAAAGGATAATCCAAATGTATTATTTGATTTAAAAGAGCTAGATAATAAAAAACAAATAGACGATTTATTGTCACTTTCTATTGATGTTGGGTTTGTGAGATTAAGAAGAATTCCTAGAGATTTAGAAATTAGAACGGTTTTAAACGAACATTTTTGTTTGGTACTCCCCAAAAATCATCCTATAAATAAGTCTAATTTTACAAGTTTGTTAGATGTTAAAGAAGCTTCTTTTATTTTATTCGATGCCAAATACAGTGCTTCTTATCATGAGAAAGTGATGCAGATTTTTGATGATTGTGGTTTTACTCCCATAGTTTCTCACAATACCATACATTCTAGTTCTATTTTTAAATTAGTAGAAAATAATTTTGGAATATCTATTGTACCAAAATCACTAGCCAAGAAAGAGGGCTATAAGATTAAGTTTATTGAATTAGATATGATTCCTCAAAAAACAAAGTTATCTGTTGTTTGGAATAAAAAGAATACCAATCCTATTTTACAAGAATTTTTAAGGCTTATATAGTTTAGATATCAACAAGTTAAATGTTTTTTAATTAGGAAACGTTGTAAATGCAAAAACCCTGTAAACAAAAGTTTACAGGGTTTTAATGTGGTACCTCCAGGAATCGAACCAGGGACACAAGGATTTTCAGTCCTTTGCTCTACCAACTGAGCTAAGGTACCATTACCATTAGCGGATGCAAATATAAAATGTTTTTTTACATCTCCTACATAAAATTGAAAAAAATGTGTTGTATTTTTGAAATTCATTAAATTTCAAGAATGAATTTAGCTATCGATGTTGGTAATACAAGAGTAAAAGCGGCTGTCTTTGAGGGGGATAAGCTTCTAGTGATTCAATATTTTAAAAGAGAAGAAATAATTATAGAACTCAAAAAAATATTTAAAACCTATCAAATTAAAGAGGCTATAATTGCAAATGTAGCATCAGTTTCATCAGAAGTTCTAGAAGAAATCAATAATATTGTCAGACTAACAAGAGTAAATTCTATAATGAAATTACCATTTATCAATAAGTATGCTACTCCTCATACTTTAGGTTTAGATAGACTAGCGCTTGTTTTTGGTGCAGTTTTAAAATACGAGAATCAAAATACGCTTATTATAGATGCAGGTACTTGTATTACTTATGATTTTGTAGATAAAGAAAATAAGTATTTTGGAGGTGCAATTTCTCCAGGACTAGAAATGAGGTACAAATCTTTAAATCATTTTACTTCAAAATTACCATTGCTAGAGGTTGCTATTCCAAATCAATTTGTTGGTAACAGTACAAAAGAAAGTATTCATTCAGGTGTTGTTAATGGGCTTTTACAAGAAATTGAGGGCGTCATTTCTCAATACAAAAACAAATATTCAGATTTAACAGTTGTTTTAACAGGAGGAGATACAAATTTCTTGTCAAAACAATTAAAAAGTAGCATATTTGCCAATCAAAATTTTCTCCTAGAAGGATTAAATAGAATACTTATTTTTAACAATAACAAATGATTAGAAAGATTGTAGTAATTGTTTTACTATTTGCTTCTGCAAGCTTTATGGCCCAAAGATCTAATTCATCTCCTTACTCATATTTTGGTGTAGGTGAAGAATTTAATACAAATACAGTAATTCAAAATTCTATGGGAGGTATTGGTGTTGCATTTAACCATTACAAATATTTAAACTTTACAAACCCAGCAGCTTACGCAAATTTACGTTACACAACTTATGGTTTTGGGGTGTTAAATAATGATTTAACAGTAAAGACTTCTACTACCAGTCAAAATAGTACTTCAACTAGTATTACTTATGTAGCTTTAGCAGTTCCAATTGGTCAAAAAGCAGGTTTTTCTATTGGTTTACAACCTTTTTCTTCTGTAGGTTATTCTTTAAATAATGCAGTATTAAATACTGATGGAAGTACTTCAGAAATAACACTTTATTCAGGTAATGGAGGTATCAATAAGATTTACGGAAGTTTTGGTATTAAGTTATTTAAAGAACTTTCTTTAGGTGTAGAAGCAGATTTTAGTTTTGGTAGTGTAGAAAATAGCATTATTAATCAAAGAGATAATGTTTCTTTAGCTACTAAATATAATGAAGAAACAGATATTAGAGGAGGAGCTTTAAAGCTTGGAGCTCAGTATAAAAAAGAATTAAAAAACAACTTAGTTTTAGATTTAGGAGCAACTGTAAAGCTAGCACACGATTTAAATGTGACAGGTAAAGACTATTTATACTCTTTAACTTTTAGTTCAGGAGGAGGAGAGTCTCCTAGAGATACTTTATCTATTTCAAATATTAATGGTAGTTACACAATTCCTATCAAATCTACTTTTGGTGCAGGTATTGGTAAATTAGACAAATGGTATGCAGGAGTTGAGTACGAAAATCAAGATGCTTTTACAACAAATGGCCTTTTAGCAAATACTAATAATGCATATAAATATGGTAACTCTAACAGATTTTCTGTGGGAGGTTATTACTTACCAAAAATAAATTCAATTTCAAGTTATTGGAGCAGAGTTACTTATAGAGCTGGTTTGCGTTTTGAAAACACAGGTTTATTAGTAGATGGTACAGGAACTAATACAGATTTTACAGAAATTAAAGACTTTGGCATATCTTTTGGTCTAGGTTTACCACTAAAGAGATTATCTACAGTTAATGCCGGATTTGAATTTGGTAAAAGAGGAACCACAGCAAATAATTTAATTCAAGAAAATTATTTTAATTTTAGATTAAGCTTATCTTTGTCTGATACTTGGTTCGTAAAAAGAAGAATAGATTAAAAATAAAATTATCAAAATGAAGAAAATAACGTTTTTACTAGCAGCAACACTATTATTTATCTCTGCTAAAACTAATGGGCAAGATGATGCAAAAAGAGAGTGTCAAATTAAATACAACTTATTTAAAGGTGATTATACCTCTAAAAAGTACGATGACGCTTTAATCAATTTAAACTATCTATTAGATAATTGCCAAGACTTATCTGTAAGTGTTTATCAATTAGGTTCTACTATGGCTGAGAAAGGAATTAAAGACCCTGTTTTAGCAAAAAGAATCTATGAACAAAGATTACAATACTTCCCAAAGAAAAACCCAGCTAAAGTACATAGTGATTATGCAACTTATTTAATGAGCAATAAGTTAGCTACAGATGATGAGGTTTTTACCATATTAGAGAAAGCATATAGTATTGACCCAACTAAAATGGGAGTTAAAAATTTATACGTTTATTTTCAAGGAGTAACTGATAGAAACAAAGATTCTAATCCACAAAAAGTATTTGATACTTATGATGATGTATTAGAGAATGTAAATAAAAAGTTAGATAATTATGCTGCACAATTAAGAAAATTAAGTGTAGATACTATCAGAAATAAAAAGAAAATTTATGCTTACACAGTAAACTCTAAAGCTTTAGGTCAAGTTGAAGGAGGTTTAGATAATATGATTTCTGAAATTGCTACCTGTGAAAGATTAGTGCCTTTATATGAAAGAGATTTCGAAGCGAATAAATCAAACTCAGTTTGGTTAAGAAGAGCAGTATCTAGAATGTTCGAAAAAGAATGTCAAGATGAGCCAATGTATGAGAAGTTAGCAAAGGCATATGCAGAAGCAACTCCATCTCCAGATTCATATACTTTTTATGCTGGTATTTTAGAGAAAAATGGTGATGAAAGTGGAGCAGCAGCAATGAGAGAAAAAGCTTTTAATTTAGAAACAGACCCTATTAAGAAGGCAAAATATAAATTAAAGTTTGCACAAGCAGCTAAGTCTAGAGGGCAATTATCTAAGGCTAGAAGTTTAGCAAGAGAAGCAATTAGTTTTAATCCAAATTATGGTAGAGCATATTTATTAATTGGTAGCTTATACCAATCAAGTGTAAATAGTTGTGGAGATGATGAATTTGAAAAGAGAATGGTGTACGCAGCAGCTTTAAGACAAGCACAAATTGCAGCAAGAGTGGACCCAAGTATCTCTTCTACTGCTTCTAAATACATTAGAAGTTATAGAGCAAATTTACCAAGTAAAAAAGTAATCTTTACAAAAGGAGCACAAGTAGGAGCTTCTCATACAATCAAATGTTGGATTGGTGAAACTGTAAAAGTTGCTTCAAGCGACTAAAGATGAAAAACATTTTGAAAATATTTTTAAAAAGTACTACTGTTTGTTTCATAGCAGTAGTACTTTTTTCATGTTCTAACAACACCCAAAAAGCTAGAGATTTTTTAGCGGATAAAAATTTACCTGTTGGTACAGCAAAAGATATTTATCATATTTATAAAGATTCTGGTAGAATAACATCTAAGTTAATTACCAATAAAATGCTAGATTTTAGCAACAGAGAAGCACATCCTTACAGCGAGTTTCCAAATGGTATTAAAATTATCAATTTCGAAAATAAAGGAGCAGATTCTGTAACTATTATTGGTGATTACGCAATTACGTATTCTAAGACGTCAATTTCTGAAATTAGAGGAAATGTGGTTGTAAAAAACCATACAGATAAATCTAAACTAGTTACAGAACAGTTGTTTTGGGATGAAAAAACAAAGTATTTTGTTTCAGAAAAACCATTTACCTTAACCAAAGAAAATGATACCATTTTTGGTATAGGTTTCGAATCTAAAGATGATTTGTCTAAACATCTAGCAAAAAAGACAACAGGAAAATTAGAAACTACAGAAAATTAACCCATGACTAAAATTTGGAAATTCTTTCAATATGGCTATTTAATGGTCGCTTTTATTTGCTTAGTAGAAGGTATAGTTCGTTTTAATACAGAAAGAACTAGGGCTTATTTGTTTCTTGGCTTTTCAATTTTTATTACATTAGTGTTCTTCTTTAAGAGACATTTTAGAAAAAAAGTTGAAAAAAGAAATAACCAAAATAAGTAATACGTATCTTTTTTAATGGAGGTCGAACTCATTATTATCATTATATCTATTCTATTATCTGCATTTTTTTCAGGTATGGAAATTGCATTTGTTTCCGCAAATAAAATGCATATAGAGTTAGAGAAAAAAAGGGCAGGGTTTATACCAAAAATCTTAACGGTTATTACTCAGAAATCTTCTAAGTTTATTACTACCATGCTTGTTGGTAATAATATTTCTTTGGTAATATACAGTTATTATATGGGTAGATTACTCATAAGATTCTTTCCTTTAGAAGGCTTTAATGACTTTTCTATCTTATTGATTCAAACAGTAATTTCAACCATTATAATTTTAATAACAGCAGAGTTTTTACCAAAAGCAATTTTTAGAATTTATGCGAACGAAGTTTTAAAGATTTTTGCAATTCCTGCTTATATTTTTTATTATCTATTTCATTTCTTTTCAGAATTCATAACCCTAATTTCAGATTTTTTTTTACGCGTTTTCTTCAAAACAAATTCAGACGAACAGCAAACAGAATTTAGTAAAGAAGAATTAGGTAATTACATAAATGAGCAATTAGAAACTGGTAATGATGATGATGAATTAGACTCAGAAATACAGATTTTTCAGAATGCTTTAATTTTTCAGAATGTAAAAGCAAGAGAAGTAATGGTGCCTAGAACAGAAATTATTTCTGTAGAAATCCATGAAACCGTAACCAATCTTAAAAAGCTTTTTATAGAAACAGGTTTGTCTAAAGTATTGGTTTATAAAACCTCTTTAGATGATGTTTTAGGCTATGTAAATGCTTTTGAATTATTCAAAAAACCCAAAACAATTAAATCTATTTTGTTGCCTTTAGAAATTGTGCCAGAATCAATGATGATAAACGATATTCTAAATACGTTAATGAAAAAAAGAAAAAGTGTTGCTGTAGTTGTAGATGAATATGGAGGTACTTCTGGTATGATAACTGTTGAAGATATTGTAGAAGAATTGTTTGGAGAAATAGAAGACGAACATGATTCTCAAGAGTTTTTAGAAGAGAAGATTAAAAAAGATCAATTTAATTTTTCTGCAAGATTAGAGGTAGATTATTTAAATGAAGAATACGATTTAAATATACCAAAATCTGAAGCCTATGAAACCTTAGGTGGTTTTATTATAGAGCATACAGAAAATATTCCAGAAGAGAATGAGTTGGTAGAAATAGATAATTTCGAGATTACTATCTTAAAAATTAGCGGAGCAAAAATAGATGAGGTTTCAGTTAAAATTTCTAATCTAGAAGACTAAATAACCACTTACATTTCTATACATCTAAAATTCGCTTAACAACCTACTAATAAGTAGAAATTGGGTTGCAATATTAAAACCAAAAATGTATATTCGCCCACTGAAATTAATTTAAAAATCATATGGCAGTTTTATCAAAAATTAGAGAACGTTCAATGTTCTTAATCATCATTATTGGATTAGCACTTTTTGCTTTTGTTTTAGATCCATCAACACTTGGTGATTTTTTCAATTCTAGTAAAGTAAATGAAGTTGGTGAGGTAGATGGAGAAGCTATTTCTAGACAAGAATTTGCTAATGAATTAGAAAGTTATAAACAACAAACTGGAGGTAGAGCTTCTGAAATGCAAGCAGCAAAAACTGTTTGGGATAACATCGTTAGAAAAAAAATATACAAGAGCCAATTAAATGAGGCTGGTATTACTATTGGTGAAGCAGATGTTTGGAACGAGGTTGTAAATGCACCTTTTGTACAAAACAATCCTCAATACCAGAATGAAGTTGGTTTGTTTGATGAAAATAAATTCAAGCAGTTTTTAGCAGATACTAAAGAAAATAATGAGCAATTATGGGCTCAATGGTCTTCTTATATGAATCAGGTTAGAGACAATGCAGAAACAAATACGTTTAACAACTTAGTAACTGCTGGTTTAGGAGCATCTTTGAAAGAAGGTGAAATGCAATATTTAGTAGACAATACTAAATTGAATGGGCAATTTGTTTATGTTCCTTACACTTCTATTGCAGATAGTTTAGTAAAATTAAAGAAGTCAGAAGTTGAAGCATACATCCAAGATCATAAAGATCAATTTCAAGTTGAAGCATCTAGAGATATTTCTTATGTTAAGTTTGATATTGCTGCTACTCCAGAAGATGAGCAAGCAATTATGTTAGATGTAGCTAGTTTAAAAGAAGATTTTAAAACTACAGATAACGATGTTTTGTTCTTGTCAGAAAATGATTCAGATACAGGTTTAAACTCAGGTTATATTTTTAAGAGTAATGTAAACACCCTTATTGCAGATGATTTATTTGCTGCAAATGAAGGTGATGTTGTAGGGCCGTATAAAGACTTAGATGCAATTAAATTATCTAAAATTACAGAGGTAGTTCAAATGCCAGATTCTGTAAAATCTAGTCATATTTTAATTCCGTTTGTTGGTGCTCAAAGAGTAGCTGCAGATGTAACTAGAACAGAAGAAGAAGCAAAACAATTAGCTGATAGTCTTTTAACAGTTGTAAAAAGAAGAAAAAGCAAATTTGCTGAGTTAGCTAAGGAATTTTCATCAGACCAAGGTTCTGCAGAGAAAGGTGGAGAATACGATTGGTATAATTACAATAGAATGACTCCTGCTTACAGAGATTTTACTTTTGAAGGTAAAGTAGGTGAAATGGAAGTTGTAAAATCACCTTTTGGATTCCATGTAATTAAAATTGATGATCAAAAAAATAAGCAGAAAGTTGTAAAGTTAGCAACATTTACTAAAAATATTGTTGCTTCTGAAGAAACTGAAAATGCTGTATTTAGACAAGCAGAAGAGTTTGCTTTAGCAGTATCTAAAGAAAATAACTTCTTTGATGCTGCAAAAGAAATGAATTATAACCCAAAACCAGCTGTTGGTTTAAAAGTTTTAGATGAAAACGTACCAGGAATTGGGAATCAAAGACAAATTGTTAGCTGGGCTTTTAATAATGAAACAGAAGTAAATGCTTTTAAACGTTTCGATTTAGAAGGTAGTCATGTAGTAGCATTTGTAACAGGTATAGAAGAAGAGGGTTTAATGTCTGTAAATAAAGCTACAAGTAGAGTAAGGCCAATCTTAATGAATGAGAAGAAAGCAGCATTAATTGCTGAAAAATTCAACGGTTCTGATTTACCAGAAATAGCAAAAGCTACAAGCACTAGTTTAAGAACTGCAAGTAACATCACTTTAAAAAGTCCTACTTTATCAGGAGTTGGTGTAGAGCCAAAAATTGTTGGAGCAATGTTTAATGCAGAAATAGGTAAACTATACAACAAGATAGAAGGTAATAGAGGTGTATTTGCTTTTAAATTAACTAGCAAAGAAGAGCCAACTGCTTTACCTAACTATGATGCAAGCAGAAAGCGAATTGCTGAAGCTAGAAAAAGACAAACATTTAAAATGTATGAAGCAATTAAAAAAGCTTCAGATGTAGAAGATAATAGAGCTTTTATGTACAGTAACTAATAAAGGCTAAAAGTTATAAAAGAAAATCCGTTCATTTCAGTGAACGGATTTTTTTTTGCTTAACTATTTTAGAAAAATTTATATAATTATAAGATAAAAAAAGCCTTTTTGAGAAATCAAAAAGGCTTTATACATTTTACGCTAAATGGGCTTACCCATTCATAGAGATTAAAAACTCATCATTATTTTTAGAGAACTTAATTCTTTCATTAATAAATTCCATTGCTTCTATAGGGTTCATATCAGCTAAATACTTACGTAAAACCCACATTCTTTGTACTGTTTTATCGTCTAATAATAAATCATCACGTCTTGTAGAAGATTTAATTAAATCAATTGCAGGATAAATACGTCTGTTAGAAATATTTCTATCTAACTGAAGCTCCATGTTTCCTGTACCTTTAAATTCTTCGAAGATTACTTCATCCATCTTAGAACCCGTTTCTGTAAGTGCAGTTGCAATAATGGTTAAAGAACCACCATTTTCTATATTTCTTGCAGCACCAAAGAAACGTTTTGGTTTATGTAAGGCATTTGCATCTATACCACCAGAAAGTATTTTACCTGAAGCTGGTGCAACAGTATTGTAAGCTCTTGCTAAACGTGTAATAGAGTCTAGTAGAATAACAACATCATGTCCACATTCTACCAAACGTTTTGCTTTTTCTAAAACAATGTTTGCAACACGTACATGCTTGTCTGCAGGTTCATCAAATGTAGAAGCAACAACTTCTCCACGAACACTTCTCTGCATATCTGTAACTTCTTCAGGTCTTTCATCTATCAATAATACAATTTGATAAACTTCAGGATGATTAGCAGCAATTGCGTTAGCCACATCTTTCAATAACATGGTTTTACCCGTTTTTGGCTGTGCTACAATCATACCTCTTTGACCTTTTCCAATAGGAGAAAATAAGTCGATAATTCTTGTAGATAAAGAAGAACCTTTTTCTGCTAAATTGAATTTTTCTTGAGGAAACAATGGGGTTAAATGCTCAAAAGAAACTCTGTCTCTTACCACATTTGGGTTTAAACCATTAATTTTTGATACTCTAATTAAAGGAAAATATTTTTCACCTTCCTTTGGTGGCCTTACATTACCTCTTACAGTATCTCCAGTTTTTAAACCAAATAATTTAATTTGTGATTGAGATACATAAATATCATCAGGAGATGATAAGTAATTATAATCTGAAGAACGTAAAAATCCATAACCATCAGGCATCATTTCTAAAACACCTTCACTTTCAATTATACCATCAAATTCAAAATCAGGATCTCTATATCTGTTGCCAGATTTATTATGATTTCTGTTAGAGTTGTTTTTGTCTCTATTCTGATTTTTGTTATTCTTTTGATTGTTATTGTTTCTTTGCTGATTGTTGTTGTTTCTTTGTTGATTCTTATGAACAGGTTTCTGCTCTTTATCTTTAGAATCTACTTTTTTCTCAGCAGGTTTACTTTTAGCAGGAGCAGTTTTGTCTGCTGCTTGAGAACTTTCTTTTTTTACCTCATTTTTAGGAGCTGTTTTAGCTTCATTTTTAGGTTCAGAAGTTTCCTTAGTTTCTTGAGTAGGTTTAGCAGGTGCTTTTTTAACCACTCTTTTTCTTTTAGGCTTTTCTGCTTTTGTAGTTTCTTCTGTGTTTTCTGTTTTTTTAGCTGAAGCAGGGTTGGCTGCTTGTGTATCTAGTATTTGGTATACTAAATCTAATTTTTTAAGTTGACTTGTTTTGGTAAGACCAATAGTCTTTGCAATTTTCTGCAGATCTGCAAGAGTTTTTGCTTTCAGTTCAGAAATTTCGAACATTTATATGATGATTAAGTTATAATGGATCTTAAAATTTTAAGATTTTTTTAAAAATTATTTTTGATTTTCTATCAATTGTATATAGTACTATACAATCTATTTTGTGCGGTTATTATATTACAAATATATACTTTTTTTTTCACTTGTAAGTTTTTCTTTTTTTAAAAAGAAATTCTATTTTTGCAATTCAACAATTAAGAATGATTCAAAGAATTCAAAGCATCTATTTATTTTTGGCCTCTATAGTTTCTGGAGGTTTAATTTTTGTATTTAATTTATGGAATACAATTAAAGAAAAAATTTTTGTTGTAGATTTGTTTTCAAGAGAGGCTATTACTGTTAAAGTAATTCCTTTTATGTTCTTAGCGTCTGCAATCTTATCATTGGTTGCAATATTTTTATTTAAAAATAGAAAATTACAATTTGTAATTGGGCGTATTATAATTTTGATAAACCTTTTTTTATTAGGCTTATTGATTTATTTATCTCTAAATTTATCTGGAGAAACAAATGTTTCTGAGAAAGGTATTGGGATGTTCCTACCGATTTTGGTTGTTTTGCTTATTGTTTTGGCAAATAAGGCTATTAAAAAGGATGAAGATCTTGTGAAATCTGTAGATAGATTACGATAATTCTAATAGGTAGTATATTTAGTGCGAAAAAAACCGAGATTTATTTCTCGGTTTTTTGCATTTTAGACCTCTAGTTATTTTATCATATTAAAATATCCTTCTATCTTTATCGAAAATTAAGTTAAAATTAAAGGGCTGATTATCAGTTTTTTAAATATTTGATATCCCCATAAATGGGGAGGCTTATCCCTATAAATGGGGATATCAAAATTTCACCATAAATAGGGATTGTGGTAAACCAATAACTACTTTAAATTTGTAATGTAACAATGAAACAAAAAATATACGTTCATGTAGCTGATGATCACAAAATATTAATAGAAGGGATTATAGCTGTAATAAATACCGACGATGATATAGAGATTAGTGGATATTCTCTTACAGGCAAGGAAGTAACAAATTGGTTTGAAGATAAAAATAACAAAGCTGATGTTCTAATTTTAGATATTACAATGCCAATCTTAGACGGTTTTGAAGTTCTTAAACATTTTAATAAAAACAAGATAGATCAGAAAGTAATTATCCTTTCTAGTTATGATGATATAAAAATCGTACAAGAAATGTTAAGCTTAGGTTGTAAAGGTTATATCACTAAAAATTATGCTGGTGAACATATTGTAAAAGCAATAAAGGCTGTAGCAAATGGAGATCAATATTTTAGTGATGATATTCAAAAAATTTTATTACAATCACTATCTAAAGAACATATACCTGAAGGCGATTTGCCTAATAAATTTTTATTAGAAACGCTAACAGAAAGAGAGTTAGATGTGTTAAGGTTAATAACAAAACAACTTAGCACACCTGAAATCGCAGACAAATTAAATGTGAGTGCTAGTACAATAGATTCTCACAGAAAAAAATTATTAAAAAAACTAAAAGTAAAAAATGCAGTAGGTTTAGCAATGTATGCCGTAAAAAATAAAATAGTGTAGCCCCCACACATTAAAATTTTCTTTAATCAAATAATATTGATTACCCCTATAAAGACTGTTTTAATTCCCTACACTTGTTACTAACCATGGTTACATTGCAATGCCTACCTTTTTTAAACATAAAAAGTAAATCCAAACATAAATAATTACCATGAAAACGATTAAATTAATTGCACTATTTGTAACTGGCTCGTTAACGCTAGTATCTTGTTCTTCAGATGAAACTTCATTAGAAGCTAACCAAAAAACAAGTTTATTAAAAACTTATAAAATTCAAAGAGATGCTTCAGGAGCTTATTCTTTAGATTTAAATTTATCTGATAATACTAAGGTTGATAATTTTATAAATTTAGAGGAGAATACCAAAGAGTATCTTTTGTCAGAGTCAGATACACAGTCTAAAAAACAATTATCAGATAATTTAATAATTGACAATACAAGTATGAAGGTTGCATTTGTAGATGCTGCAGCTTCAAAGACTGAGTATTTATATGTAGAGGATGATAATATTACTTTAAGCGCTAAGTCTAATAAAGTTAGAAGACTTAAGGATTATAGCATAGTTGGTGAAAGTGATGGTACTTATACTTTAGATTTTGTAGTTAAGAAGAATACTAATGTTACTTTTACTTTTAACGACGAGTTGCAGGCTTACGAAGTTCATTTAGAGAAAGATAAAAGAGCTTCTACAACAGAATTTTCAAGAACTTTAGAAAGGAATGAAGGGGAATTGTTAACTATCCATTTCGTAAACCATAAAGATGGTGGTTCTAATAAAGGATTTGAAGCTTTAATTAGAAAGCCTATTATAATTATTGACGATATTGTAGATTAATTTACTATTGACAAATTTTAATAGTCATTGAAAAATAAAATTTTAATACTTCTTGCTTTTTTTACCATATTAAAAGCATTTTCAGAAACAAAAAAAGAAACCTTTAATTATAAGGTTTCTTTTTTGCAATTTCAGGATGTTGATTCTACTAATCTCCAAAAATTTGCTTTAATCGAAAAGCAATATAAAGATAAAGATTACGAACAATCATTAGAAGGTGCTTTAATTTTGCTAAAATCTGATATTGACCCTCTATTGAGGTATAAAATTAACATGCATATTTCTGAAATATTTAGGGTTAATAACAATCACAAAAAGGCAATTGAATATCTTTTAAAATCCGTCGATATTTTTGAAAAATCGACTTCCTTAGATGGGCTATCCAGTCCTAAAGATGTTAAATATTTAGTTCAACCTTATTTTATGTTGGCTAATGAATATTTAAGATTAGAGCTTAAGGATTCAGCAAAAGTTTACTATGATAAAGTTCTTAATTTTAATGGGTCTAGTAAAGAGATAATGTCTTTTAAAGCGAAAACATCTTCTACGTTATCTGGTATTTATATGCAAGATAGCCTGTATAGTAAGGCTAAAGAATATGCTCAAGCAGCTATCACAATTCATCGTCAGTACAACAATAAAATTTCAGAATCTGCAGCACTTGGTAATTTGGCGAGTATCTACTTAAGTCAAAATGAGTTTAAAAAATCTAAAAGTATTTATGAGGAAGCTCTCGATTTAATTAAGCATGAAGGAGGTGATAGAGCTCTAAGAATTAAACAACAATTATATTATAACTTAGCTTACAACCTTTATAAACTTGAAGATCATGAAGCTTATAAAGCTCAAGAGGAATCATATAATTTAAAAGATGCTCAGAGAGACAAAGAAATAAGGAGGATTATTGAAAATTTAGAGAAAAAATACAATTTTGATATTGAAAAAGAATATTTTCTAGAACAGGCAAAAAATAAACGTTTAGAAGAACAAAGAATTTTTTGGGGTGTAGCCATTGCCTGTTTATTAATAATTTTTTCTTTGATTTATGTTATCAAGTTAAATAACTTAAAACAGAATAATTTAGCGTTAAAATTATCGGAAACTAAGCTACTGCAGAATCAGCAGATAGATAAAATAAAATCAGAAACACAGGTTAGAATTTTAAATGCTACTATTGATGGTAAAGAGTCAGAACGAAAACAAATTGCAGAAACCTTACATGATAGTGTGAGTGCCTTGTTATCCTCTGCAAATTTGCACCTACAAGCAACAAGAAAACAGTTTAATGGGAGTACACCTGTAGAAATAGATAAAACTCAGCAAATTATTATTGAGGCCTCTCATAAAATAAGAGACCTTTCACATACATTGGTGTCTTCTGTGTTACTAAAATTTGGGCTGAACTTCGCAGTTAAAGAAATCGCATCAAAATATTCAAATTCTGAGCTGGTAATTGAAACAGATATTCAAAATATTCAGAGGTATCATCAAAATTTTGAAATTAAAGTTTATAATATTATTAGTGAATTTATCAATAATATTTTAAAACATAGTAGAGCTAAAAGAGCATTAATAACTATAATAGAGGAAAATGGTAGACTTTTTATTACCATTCAAGATAATGGAGTAGGTTTTGATAAAACTAAAATCAACGAAAAAAATGGTTTAGGACTAAACCAAATTGATGCTAGAATTCAAATTATGAAAGGTTATTTTAATATAGATTCTTCTAAGAAAAAGGGCACAAAAATTAGTATAGAATTACCTGTTATTGAACGTGAAATTATGACCCACGTTTAGCCAATTCTATTACTTCCATATTTTCTATTTTACCTGCATTTAATTCAAAGCGAAGCATGGTTCTAATTTTATGAAAACCATGATTACCAGCTGCACCAGGGTTAAGATGTAATAAGTTCAATTTTTTATCAAAAACCACTTTTAAGATATGAGAATGGCCTGCTATAAAGATTTTAGGAGGGTTTCTATTTATCTCTTCTCTAATTCTTTGATTGTACTTATAAGGATAACCACCAATGTGAGTCATCCAAACTGCAACTTCTTCAACTGTAAATTTTGCATCTAAAGGAAATTCAGCTCTAGCATTTTTATCATCTATATTACCATACACAGCACGTAAAGGTTTATACATTTTTATAGCATCTGTAACCTCTAAATTACCTATATCTCCTGCATGCCAAACTTCATCAGCCTGCTTTACAAATTTTAAGATTTGATCATCTATATAACTATGTGTATCAGAAAGTAAAAGTATTTTTTTCATCAATAGGTAATCTTAAGAAAATTTTAAGTGGGCATTGTACATCAAAAGTAAGTATAACAAAATAAATTCCGTAATTTTGAATGTTCGAAAAACACATATTCTTGAGGTATTTTATTGAGCTTTCTTATAATGGAAAAAACTATCATGGCTGGCAAATTCAGCCAGATGTAATTTCTGTACAAGAAAGATTAAATGCTGCATTAAGTACTATTTTTCAGCAAGAAATTTTGGTGGTTGGAGCAGGTAGAACAGATACAGGAGTTCATGCATCTCAAATGTTTGCACATTTTGATATTGATCAAGAAATTAAAGGCGATTTTGCTTTTAAGCTAAACTCAATTTTACCAAAAGATGTAGTAGTTTATAAAGTGTTTTTGGTGAATGATGAAAAACATGCAAGATTTGATGCTGTTTCTAGAAGTTATGAGTACAAAATTTGGTTAGGTAGAAACCCGTTTTTACTAGATTTTTCTTGGCAAATACATTCACAAAAGCCTGATGTAAATCTTATGAATTCAGCAGCAAAGTTGCTTTTAGACTATACAAATTTTCAGACCTTTTCTAAGGTAAAAACAGAGGTGTACACTTTTAATTGTGATGTAACAGCTGCATTTTGGATACAAAAAGGAGAAGAGCTTACTTTTCATATATCAGCAAATAGGTTTCTTAGAAACATGGTAAGAGCTATTGTAGGCACATTGTTAGATGTTGGTTTTGGTAAAATATCAATTGATGATTTTAAGGAAATTATAGAAAGTAAGAATAGAGGAAATGCAGGATTATCAGTACCAGCAAAAGGATTATTTTTAACACAAATAAAATATTAAGGTTTGGCAGAGAATTCAGGGAATGCTTTTGATATGAAGATTTTTAAAAGATTAATGTCTTTTGCAAAACGTTACAAACTATATTTTTTTATAGCATCATCTTCCACAATTTTACTAGCACTGTTTTCTGTATTATCACCTTACATTTTAATTAACACAGTAGATGACTACATCTTAACAAAAGATAGAGAAGGTTTATTGAATTACACTATGCTAATGCTTGGTGTTTTGTTAATTGAAGTTGTTTTACAGTTTACCTTCATCTATTTTGCAAATTGGGTTGGGCAACATATTATTAGAGATATAAGAGCTAAAATATTCAGACATATTTTACAGTTCAAAATGTCTTATTTTGATAAGAATTCTGTTGGTAAACTGGTAACAAGGGTAGTTTCTGATATTGAAACTATTGCCGCATTTTTTAGTAATGGTGTATTTACAATTTTAAGTGATATTCTAAAGATGTTTGCTGTAACAGTAATAATGCTAATTCTAAATTGGAAACTAGCATTAATTACTTTACTTATTTTACCCATCTTAATTTATGCAACTAAATTGTTTCAAGTTGCTATTAAAGTTACGTTTCAGGAGGTAAGAAATCAGGTAGCTAATTTAAATGGATTTGTTCAAGAGCGAGTTACAGGAATGAAAATTGTACAGCTTTTTAATAGAGAAAAGATAGAATACCAAAACTTTAAAGAAATCAATCAAAAGCACAAAAAAGCCTACGTAAAAGCTATTTGGTATTACTCTGTGTTTTTTCCTATTGCAGAAATTTTATCATCTATAGGTATAGGTTTAATTGTTTGGTTTGGTGGAGGACAAGCAATACAGAACTCTGGAATAACTGTAGGTATGATTATGGGTTTCATACAATTTGCACAAATGTTATTCAGGCCTTTACGTCAAATTGCAGATAAATTTAATCAATTACAAATGGGTATTGTTGCAGGTGAACGTGTTTTTAAAGTAATTGATACAGAAAGCACTATTGATAAAAACGGAACAATTTTAGCTAAAAATCTTGAGGGTAATATTTCTTTTGATAAAGTTAGATTTAGTTATGTTAAAGATGAAGAAGTGCTAAAAGGCATTTCTTTAGATGTTAAAAGCGGACAAACCATAGCCATTGTTGGAGCAACTGGTGCAGGTAAATCAACCATAATAAACTTAATTAATCGTTTTTATGAAATTGATTCTGGAACAATTGCTGTTGATGGTGTTTCTGTAGATCAGTATGATTTAGAAAGTTTAAGAGATCAGGTTGCTATTGTATTACAGGATGTTTTTCTGTTCTCAGATTCTATTTTAAATAATATCACATTAAAGAATAATAGTATTACTGAGCAAGAAGTAGAAGAGGCAGCAAAACAAATTGGTATTCATGATTTTATAGCATCTCTTCCTGGAGGTTATCATTACAATGTTAAAGAAAGAGGAGCTATGTTATCTTCAGGTCAAAGGCAATTAATAGCCTTTTTACGAGCTTATGTAAGTAAACCAAGCATTCTAATTTTAGACGAGGCTACATCATCTGTAGATTCTCATTCAGAGCAAATGATTCAGTATGCTACAGAAACTATTACAAAAGGCAGAACTTCAATTGTTATTGCACATAGATTAGCAACTATAAAGCAAGCAGATAAAATTATTGTAATGGATAAAGGTTTGATTGTAGAAGAAGGTTCGCATTCAGAATTATTACAAAAACAGAATGGTTATTATAAGAATTTATATGATAAACAATTTAGCTTAGACAAAGCATCTTAGCTTACGTTAAATCATTTCTTAGTTTTTCATTAAGTTCTTCTTGAGTAGCATATAAAACAAATTCACCATCTTTTATATAAGAAATTTCGCCTGTTTCTTCAGATACTAAAATACAAACTGCATCTGTTTTTTCGCTTACACCAACTGCAGCTCTGTGTCTTAGCCCAAATCTAGCAGGAATTTTAGTACTATCTGAAATTGGTAAAACAACTCTGGTTGCCACAACATAATTGTCTCTAATTATAGTTGCTCCATCATGTAAAGGACTGTTTTTGTAAAAGATACTCTCTAAGATTACTTCATTAACAAGAGCGTTCATAGAATCTCCAGTGTTTATTAAAAAGTCTAAACTATTGGTTCTTTCAATAACAATTAAAGCACCAGTTTTAGATTTAGACATGTTGCTGCATGCCTTCAGAATTTTTTCTGTATCTATTTCTGATGTTATTTCTGATTGTAAAAATTTTAATTGTTTAAAGAAGCTTTTTTTATTCGAGAAATTTGTGGTTCCAATCATCAACAGGAACTTTCTAATTTCTTGCTGAAACACAATAATAAGGGCAATAACTCCACCAGAAAGTAAGTAGCCAAGAATACCACTTAACATTTCCATTCGTAAAGCTTGGGTAATTTTCCAAATTAAAAAGATTAAAGCTATACCTATAAATATATTTATAGCTACTGTACCTTTTAATAATTTGTAAATGTAATAAAGTAGAATAGCTACTAATAAAATATCTAGCACATCTAAAAAAGAGAAATCTACAAAATCTAACATGTAAAAGAATTCATTTAAGTAAAAGTACTAATTAATTTTAGTAGTGCAATACAGGGTTAATATCAGTTTCGTTTTAGTCTATAATCAAATGAGGAACATCATCTAAGTTCCAATCAATGACTAAGCCACCAGCTAAAGATTGTGCAATCTCTTTGCCATATAAAAGTTCAGATAAATATAAGGCAGCTTCAAACGATTTTGCACCACCAGCAGAAGTTATGTATTTATCATCATGCACAAATAAAACATCTTTTCTAATGTCTAAAAGAGGAAATAAAGTTCTCATTTTATCAATATCTGAAGGAAAAGTTGTAGATACAGCTTCGTTAAGTAATCCTGCTTTAGCCAAAACAAAAGCACCATCACAATGTGAGGTTATGTATAAAGCTTCTTCATCAACTTTCTTTATAAAGTAAAGCATTGCTGTATCTTCTAAATCAGTATCTAGATGATGTTCTGCAGAAGGAACAACAAGAATATCAATTTTGGGCAGAGAGTCTGTGAGATAATTAAAATCTGGTAAAATACGAACACCCTCAAAGGTGGTAATTGGTTCTTTGGTATTAGCTACAGTAAAAACATTCATAGCTTTAATGTTTTCCCTGTATTTTGTATGTTGAAAAATATCAAAAGGTGCAGTAAACTCTGTATTAAAAGTACCATCCATAATTAAAAAAGCAACATTATATCTACCTTCAATTATTTCAAGAGTATAACCTGTAGTTTTTGGCTCTTCAGTTTTCTTTGCAGTACAATTAAATAGTAATAATATAGTAAGAAGTAAGGTTGTAAATTTCATGAAACAAATATTAAAGCCACAATATAAAGCATAAAAAAAACTTTCTGTGAAGAAAGTTTTTTTTTATAGAGTAAGAATTGATTTAAATAAGCTCTTTTTCTTTTAAAGCTTCATCTAAATTAACTTTGATATACTTATGACTTTTAAAAAAATACTTACCGTTTTTAAGCTGAATTGTAGCTTCTATTTTTCCGTCTTTTTTTTCTTTTAAATTGGTTATTTCAACTTCTTGATTTACCACATTTTTGTAGGTAGCAATTCCACCTCTTTTAATGATAAAGTTCTTTCTTGGAAACTTAATATGCTCATAATTATTCATTTTAACTTCACCAATCGTAAAAGTGTCACCTACTTTAACTTGATCACTAGAAGTTTGAGAATAATTAGAAAATGACAAAAAACAACACATTAAGAATGTAAAAATTGTAGTTTTCATAATTTTAGATTTATAAATTTATAGATACAAAAATAAAATATTTTTAAAATATTTTTAAAAGATTTTAAAATTATATGTAAACTCTGTGTTTTTATGTAATGAATCACTTTCATTAGAATAAAGTATAAATTTTTCTTTTAGAAGAAATCTTCAGCTAACTTTTTGTAGATTTATAACAATATATAATTATAAATATGAAAGCAAAGTTATTTTTATTTTTAGTAGGATTTTTTACACTATTATCTTGCAATCAAGAAACTGAGAAAGTTGAAAAAAAAGACACCTATGTTGTTGATAATTACACAAAGAAAGAGGTAGATATAATAATGAGAGATGGGGTTAAATTACACACTACCATTTACACCCCAAAAGATACTTCTAAAGAGTATCCTATATTAATGCAAAGAACACCTTACAGTTCAAGACCTTATGGAGAAGGAAAAATGAAAACCAAAATTGGGCCTAATGTTCATTTAATGAAAGAGGGTAACATTGTGGTTTATCAAGATGTAAGAGGTAGATGGATGAGTGAGGGTGTTTATGATAATATGCGTGCTTACATTCCTAACAAAGCAGAAAATCAATCAGATGAAGTTTCAGATACTTATGATACTATAGATTGGCTTATTAATAATGTAGAAAATAATAATGGTAAAGTGGGTACTTGGGGTATATCTTATCCTGGGCATTATGCAACAATTTCTACTATAGATGCACATCCTGCTTTAAAAGCAGCTTCTCCTCAAGCCTGTATTGGAGATTTTTTCTTTGATGATTTTCATCATAATGGAGCTTTTCTATTGAGCTATTTTAGAGCCATTTCTTTATTTGGTACTTACAAAGACACACCTACAGATTCTGCTTGGTATTCTTATCCGAAAATGAATAGCCAAGATCAATATCAATTTTTCTTGGATAAAGGTCCTCTAAAAAACTTAAACGAATATTTTCAATATGACAAGTTAGATGTAAATACTACAGCTTCTAAAGATAAAATAGACGATTTCTTTTGGAAAGAAATTGTAGAACATCCAAATTACGATTCAGTTTGGCAAAGTAAAGGTATCATTCAGCATTTAGATAAAGTGCCAAGTACAGTAGCAACTATGATTGTTGGTGGGTGGTTTGATGCAGAAGATTTATATGGCCCTTTAGAAACTTATAAAGGCATAGAAAAAAACGGAGAAGGGAATTATAATACTATGGTTTTTGGACCTTGGGATCATGGAAAATGGTCTAGAAATACAGTAAGAAATACTGTAGGTAATTATTATTTTGGAGACTCTATTTCTTTGAAATTTCAATCAGAAATAGAAACTAAATTCTTTAACCATTTCTTAAAAGGTGAAGGAGATAAAAATTCTGGCTTGCCAGAAGCTTATGTATTTGATTCTGGAAGAAAAGAATGGAAGTCTTACGATTCTTGGCCACCTAAAAATGTGGTAAAACAAGATTGGTTTTTATCTGAAGATCAAGAACTAACTAATGGTAAAAAAGGAACTAAAGGTATAAGTTTTATTAGTGATGTTAAAAGACCTGTACCTTATTCAGAAGATATTAAAACCGTTTTTACTCCAAGAAAATATATGACAGATGATCAACGTTTTGCAGCAAGAAGACCAGATGTATTAGTTTTTGAAACTGATGTTTTAACTGAAGATTATACACTTGCAGGTGATATTTTAGCAAAGCTGAAAGTGGCTACAACAGGTACAGCTGCAGATTGGATTGTTAAGGTTATAGATGTACATCCTTCAGATGTAGAAGAAGATAATGAAACTTTACAAGACCATCTTAAAATGAGCAACTATCATTTAATGGTAAGAAGTGAAGTTTTAAGAGGACGATTTAGAAATAGTTTCGAAAACCCTGAGCCATTTAAACCAAATAAAAAGACAGCTGTAAATATAAAATTACAAGATGTTTTTCATACGTTTAAAAAAGGACATAAAGTTCAAATTCAGGTGCAAAGCACCTGGTTTCCTTTAATAGATTTAAATCCTCAAACTTATGTAGATAATATTTATAAAGCAGATGAAGCTGATTTTAAAACTCAAACACATACTGTTTTTACAGATTCAAGTATCGAGTTTTCAGTATTAAAATAACCTATGAAACCATTTTTGATTATTGTTTTTACTTTAACATTCATGCAGAGTTTTTCTCAAGATTTTAAAGATTATCAATGGAAAAATAGGGTGTTAATAGTATCTACAAATAATGAGAAAGGAATTGAATTTCAAAAGCAAATTAATCTTTTAGAAAATCTAGATCAGGAGTTAAAAGAAAGAAAATTAATTGTTTATCAAATTATTGATAATAAATATAAGTTGAATTTTACAGAAAGTTATAAATTATTAAACTCTAGCTCTAAGAAATACGTAAGTACTAAAGACGGTTTACAAGTTCTATTGATTGGTTTAGATGGAGGAATTAAACTGAAGCAAAACTCGATTTTAACCGCTGAAAAGCTGTTTGCAATCATAGATGGTATGCCAATGAGAAAACGTGAACTTAGAAAAAATAGGTAAGACCATTAATGGGTGAAAAATTAATTTATGGAATTCAGCAAATAGGAATTGGAGTAAAAAATGCAGAAAATGCTTTTAAATGGTATGCACAAAATTTAGGTGCAGACGCACTTATTTTTGATGATAGCAATGAAGCTACACATATGGCAAAATATATGGGTGGAAAAGCAAGGAGTAAAAGAGCATTGCTAGCTCTAAATATGCAAGGTGGAGGAGGTTATGAAATTTGGCAATATAAAAATAGAACGCCTTCTGCTGCAGAAAATACATTTCAGTTAGGAGATTTAGGCATTCACTTTCCTGTTATAAAATCTAATAACATTTCTAAAAGTTATGGAGTTTTGCAAGCTAAAAATGTTAGAATTCTATCTGATATTGTAATAGAGCCAGATCAGCAAAAGTCATTTTATATTAAAGATCCATTTGATAATATTCTCAAAATAAAAGAATACCCAAAGTTCTATGCTAATCATAAAAAATCTATAGCAGGTATTTTTTCTGCAGTAATTGGTGTTTCTGATATTGATGAATCTTTAAATTTATATTCAGAAGTTTTAGGATATGATCAAATTATCTATGATAAAACTTCAATTTTTGATGATTTAAAGTCATTAAATAATGGTAATAAAAGGTTTAGAAGAATTTTGCTAAGTCATTCAGAAAAAAGAATTGGAGGTTTTTCTAAGCTGTTTGGAGAAAGTCAAATAGAATTGATTCAGGCTATCGAAAACAAACCCAATAAAATTTTTCAAAACAGATTTTGGGGAGATTTGGGTTACATTCACTTATGTTTCGATATAAAAAACATTACACAATTGGCAGAAGAATGTAAGAGAGCAGGAGTGCCTTTTCAAGTTATGAGTGGTGAGTCTTTTGATATGGGAGATGCAAATGGTCATTGGGGTTACATAGAAGATTTTGATGGAACTTTAATCGAGTTTATAGAAACTAACAAAGTTCCTTTAATTAAAAAATTAGGGTTGTACATCAATTTAAGAAATAGAGATCCTAAAAAGCCATTACCAAATTGGATGATTAAAGCCATGAATTTAAAACGAGTCAAAAAGTTCAAAGAATAATTTATCTTGTAATCGAATAACATTAAGAATATGGATTTTGATATTATAATTATTGGAGCAGGTTTGTCTGGTATAGGTGCTGCTTGTCATCTAGAGCGAAAAAATTCTGATAAATCTTATAAAATTTTAGAAGCTAGAGAAGAAATTGGAGGTACTTGGAGTTTATTTAAATATCCAGGAATACGTTCTGATTCTGATATGTATACTTTTGGTTATTCTTTTAAAACCTGGGATGATGATAAGTCTTTTGCAGATGCACCATCCATTTTAAAATATTTAAATGAAGCTGCAGAAGAGTACAATGTAAAACAACATATTTCATTTAGTCAAAAAGTAGTTCATTACAATTTTGATACCTCATTAAATTTATGGACAATTACTGCTATAAACCCAATTACCAAAGAAGAAACGCAATATACTTCTCAATATATTTTTAATGCTAGTGGATATTACAATTATGATACTGGCTACATACCCAATTTTAAAGGTTTTGAGAACTTTAAAGGTAAATTTTTACATCCTCAAAAATGGAATACAGATTTAGATTATAGAAACAAAAAAGTAGTTGTTATTGGAAGTGGAGCAACAGCTGTAACAATTGTACCAAAAATTGCAGATGATGTAGAGAAAGTGACTATGTTACAAAGGTCTCCTACTTATATAGCAGCTCTGCCAAATAAAGATAAGGTAGCAAAATTTATAAAAAGAATATTGCCAAGTAAAATGGCACACACAACTGTAAGAGGTAAAAATATCTTAGCAGATATGTTGTTTTATAATTTGTGCAGAAAATTTCCTAAAACAATGAAAAAGGTTGTTTTAAAAGGAATTAAAAAAGAGTTAGGAGATTTTCCTTTAGAGCCTCATTTTTCTCCAGACTATAAACCTTGGGATCAACGTTTTTGTTTGGTTCCAGATGGTGATTTTTTTAAAGCCATCAAAAAAGGAAAAGCTTCTGTAGAAACTGATACTATAGAAACATTTACAGAAAATGGAATTTTATTAAAATCAGGAAAATTATTAGAGGCAGATATCATAATAAGTGCAACAGGGTTAAAATTATTGCCTTTTGGAGGAGCTAATATCTCTTTAAACAATAAGCCTTTCGATATTACAAAGCAATTTATATATAAAGGTTTAATGTTAAGTGAATTGCCTAACTTTTTTGTTTTTGCAGGGTATACAAATGCTTCTTGGACCTTAAAAAGCGATTTAACAAGCGAGTATATTTCTAGAATGTTAAAATATCTAGATAATAACAATTATAAATCAGTTCATGCAAGAGTTACTGAAGAAAATTTAGGAGAACTTCCTTTAATCAACTTAGATTCTGGATATATTCATAGAGCAAAAGATATTCTCCCAAAACAAGGAGACCAATTTCCTTGGAGGCTTTACCAAAATTATATTTTAGATTATAAAGTATTGCGTTTAAACGCTATAAAAGATAAGAGGTTATTGTTCAATTAAACAGTAATAGATTATTTTTGTAGCATGTTTAAACCTAGAGTTCCTTTAGAAGAAGATGATTTTTATTTAAATGAAAAAGGCTACAAAGTCTTTACTGAAAAATTTCATTTAAAAAGAGGTTACTGCTGTAAAAGTGGGTGTAAGCATTGTCCTTATGGATATGATAAAAGAACAGATAGTTTTAAATAATAAAAATTGCGAAGTATGAAGAAGTTTATATTGGTATTGATAGTTGCATTTCAGTTTTCTGGTTGTGCAGAATTACAACAAGTTGTAAATAACTTACCTAATAATGTAGGTTTAAGTCAAGAGCAAATAGGTAATGGTTTAAGGCAGGCATTAGATAATGGTATAGAACATCAAGTTGCAAAACTTACATCTAAAGATGGTTTTTACAGAAATCAATTGGTAAAAATTTTACTTCCAGAAGAATTACAAGCAGTAGATAAAGGTTTGCGTAAAATTGGTTTAAGTAATTTGGCAGATGAAGGTATAAAAGTACTTAACAGAGCTGCAGAAGATGCTGTTAAAACAGCTACGCCTATATTTGTAAACGCAGTTAAAGAAATTACTTTTAATGATGCTAAAAATATACTTTTAGGCGATAAAAATGCTGCAACAAGTTATCTTCAATCAAAAACTAGCCAAAGTTTATATAACAGTTTTAGCCCAGTAATAGACAATTCATTTTCTAAAGTTGGTGCAGATAAAGTATGGAGTAACTTAATTACCAGGTATAATTCTATTCCATTTGTAAAAAAGGTAAATCCAGATTTAACTGGTTATGTAACCAATGAAGCTTTAAAAGGAGTTTTTACAATGATAGAAATAGAAGAAAAAGGAATCCGAGAAAAAGTTGGGTTAAGAAATACAGCGCTTTTAAGGCAAGTATTTGCTTTACAAGACAATAGGTAAAACGATTAGCTGCTCTGTATAGTTTTTATATAGGTATTCTTAACATAGATTTTGTAATTCTAGTTGTAAATTTACGACTTAGATATAAGGACTATTAAAAATTACCTATGAAAAACTTACTAATTACTTTTATTTTTTTATTCACGTTTATAGCAAGTGCTCAGCAAACTGTAGAAGATGATTTTGAAGGAAATGGAACAATCTCTACATGGTTTGGAGATGGTGCCAATATTAACGCACAATTTAACAATCCTTATAAAGAATCTATAAACACCTCTAATACTGTTTTAAAGTACGAAGATGTTGGTGGGCAATATGCTAATATTAGATTTCAATTAGATGAAAAGTTTGATTTATCTGAAGACTATACCTTCACTTTTAAAATTTACGTTCCTTTAATTGGTATTACAGGTTCACAGAACAATCAAGTTTCGCTTAAACTACAAAATGGCGATTTAAATGAACCTTGGAGTACACAAACCGAAATTATAAAGTCAATTACCTTAAATCAGTGGCAAACAGTAACTTTCAATTTTAAAGATGATAGCTATATCAATCTAAATCCAGGTTCTGCTGCTCCAATTAACAGATCCGATTTTAATAGAGTAGTTATTCAAATTAATGGCGAAGATAATACTGATAGAGTAACTGCTTATATAGATGATTTTTTATATGATGGAACCATAGCTGGAGATACTAGTGATGAACCTGTTTTTGATAATTTAGTTTGGTCTGATGAATTTGATGGGCAAACAGGTGTTGTTACAGATTTAGATAATTCTAAATGGTTTAAACAAACCTATCCTATTATTAATGGTCAATCTTGGGCAAATGGAGAAATTCAGCATTATACAGATAGAGTAGATAATTCTTATGTTAGTAATGGTACTTTAAAAATTTTGGCTAAAAAGGAGACCTATTCAAATAATGGAGTGACTAAAAATTATACTTCTGCAAGATTAAATTCTAAATATGCTTTTACTTACGGTAAGGTAGAAATTAGAGCAAAAATGCCATTTGGTGTAGGTACTTTTCCTGCATTATGGATGCTTGGTCAAAACATTACAGAAACTGGTGGCTATTGGGCTGCTACAAAAGGTACCACTGGTTGGCCAGATTGTGGAGAAATAGATATTATAGAACATTGGGGAGATAATCAAGATTTTGTGCAAAGTGCTTTGCATAATAGATCTAGTTTTGGAGGAACTGTAAATAAAGGAGGTAGAAGTATTAGTAATGCCTCTTCAGAATTTCATGTATATACTTTAGAGTGGTCTGCAACAAAAATGACGTTTAGTGTAGATGGTATTGTGCATTATGTTTATAATCCAGAGAATAAGAATATAGAAAATTGGCCATATGATGCTCCTCAATACCTTTTATTAAATGTTGCTATTCTTCCTAACATTACAGCAGGATTTTCTGAAAGTGCTATGGAAGTAGATTATGTAAGAGTATATCAAGAATCACAAAGCTTAAGTACAGAAGATAATAATATTAAAAACCAAGCTTTAAGGGTTTATCCTAATCCTTCAAATGATTTGATCACAGTAGATTTGGGAAACGTAAATACAAAAGGTGATTTAAACCTATATAATATTGCAGGTAAAAGAATTCATACTTTTTCTCAAAATACACAATCGAAAACTCATAATATTTCTTTCTTATCCAAAGGAGTGTATTTTTTACAGGTAGCCACTAGTAATGATTCTAGAGTAATTAAGCTAATTAAAAACTAGTAAAGGTTGTAATTTATTTATTATAAGATAATTACGGGTTGCAGGGTTAATAAATTTTTCATAGATTTATAGGAATTAACCCTCAAATCGCCATGTATTACCAAATTCAATTCCAAAATTATAAACGGCATCTTCAAGATAGATATGTAAACTTGATAGAGAAATCTAACAATTACAGATTTGTTGATGAAGCCAAAAGTGATTTGGCCGCTTTTAAAGCAATGAAATTACTCGAAAAAATAAATCAAGTAAATTATCTAGACAGAGAATTGGTTATCTAAGTTAAAGAAGTACGTAATTCTTTAAAATAATCGAAAGCTTGTAATAGTCTAGAGCCATACCAAGAGAAGTATTCTCCATCAACTAATATTACTTTTACATCTTTAAACATGTTTTCTAAACCTTGAATATCTTTATCTTTAAAAGGATAAGGTTCTGAAGATAGCAACAGTAATTCTGTATCATGTTTCAAATTGTTTAGATCAATTTCAGGATATCTTTTTTGATCTTCATAGCTATTACAAAAGTTATTTACTGAAAGTAAATGATGGATGAAAGTTCCATTTGCAGCAACCATCCATGGATTTTTCCAAATAAAATAAGCTACATTAATAGTAGGTTTATTTTTTGTAAAAGCTCTAAAATCAGTTAGTTTAGTATTAATTTTATGGGCTAAGTCGTTTGCTTTTGTTTTTCTTTGAAAGATAGCTCCATATTGATGTATCAGATTTAAAGTATCTTGAATAGTAACAATATTAGATACATGAACAGTAGCAATATCTCTGCAAGTTTCTACTATTTCTTTAGTGTTTTCCTCTTTATTACAAAGAATAATATCTGGTTGTAGCGATTTAATTTTATCAAAATAAACATTCTTAGTGCCACCAACAATGGTTTTTGATTTTCTTAATCTAGAAGGGTGCACGCAAAACTTGGTAATACCAACAATGGAATTTTCCAAACCTAAATCAACCAAAAGTTCAGTTAAACTAGGTACTAAACAAACAATTCTAGTAGGCGTTTTTTGCAATTCAAACTTGTTATCCATTTGGTCTTTGAACTGCATTATTTCTATTTTAGAATTTCTTCCATTTGTTGCTGTAGTTCTTCTGCTTTAAGAGCAGCTGCATTTGCAAAATCTTCATTTTTAGAAGCGTAAATTATTCCTCTAGAAGAGTTGATAAGTAAACCAACATTCTCTGTTAAACCATATTTACAAACATCCTGCAAATTACCTCCTTGTGCACCAATACCAGGTACTAATAAAAAGGCTTCAGGTACAATTTTTCGAATCTCAGCAAAATATTCAGCTTTTGTAGCTCCTACAACATACATTAAATTTTCTGAATTGTTCCAGTTTTTAGATGTTTCTAAAACCTGTTTGTATAGCTCTTTATTATCAATTTTTTGAGTTTGAAAATCAAAAGCGCCTTCATTAGAAGTTAAAGCCAACATAATTGTATGTTTATCTTTAAAAGCTAAAAATGGCTCAACTGAATCTTTACCCATATAAGGTGCAACAGTTACAGAATCAAAAGCTAAATCTTCTAAAAATGCTTTTGCATACATGGTAGATGTATTGCCAATATCACCTCTTTTTGCATCAGCAATTGTATAAATTTCTGGATGTTTCTCATTCAGGTAATTAATTGTTTTTTCTAATGATTTCCAACCTTTTAATCCATAGGCTTCATAAAATGCAGTATTTGGTTTGTAGGCAACACATAAATGATGAGTGGCGTCTATAATTGCTTTATTAAACTCAAAAATAGGATCTTCTTTTACTAATAAATGAGAAGGAATTTTATTCAAATCAACATCTAAACCAATGCATAAAAATGATTTTTTTTGATTTATTTGTGATATAAGTTCGGCTGTTGTCATTAGTTTTGCTTAAAGTGATACAAAAATACTATTTTTAACGGGTAACATTTGTAAGATCTTAATTTTTTAAAAGACAAATTTTAGATGAAAAGAGTATTCTTATTAGTTTTTATAGTGTTTATAGCTTGCAATAAAGAGGAACCAACCACGTTTTCTGAAGCTGCAAATCTAGAAATGCTTATTGGTGTAGATGGTTCTAAGATTACTTTAAGAGAAGTTCTTTATAAACATAAAGGCAAAAAAATATTGATAGATGTTTGGGCTTCTTGGTGTAAAGATTGCATTGTAGGTTTCCCAAAAGTAAATCAACTTCAAAAAGAATTTCCAGATGTAACTTATTTGTTTTTATCTACCGATTTTAGCAAGCCTTCTTGGAAAAAAGCGATTCAAAAATATAAAATTAAAGGTGAGCATTACAATTTGCCTAAAGGTATGAACGATGGTGATTTTGTAAATTTCATTAACCTTTCTTGGCTGCCTACTTATATGGTAATTGATGAGGAAGGGGAAATAGCGTTGTTCAAGGCTATAAATGCTACAGATAAAAATATTAGAAATGCCTTAGAGGAAAATTAAGGAAACGTTTTAGTAACTATTTTGTATTTAAAACAATATTTACAGATCATTTCTTAATTTTACAATAGATATAAATACATACTCATGAGAAAAAAAATAGTAGCAGGTAACTGGAAAATGAATAATGATTTAGCAGAAACAAAGTCATTAATTAATGGTATTCAGAACGAAATAGAAAACCTTGAATTAGATAATACAAGAGTAATTGTTTCTCCTTCTTATGTAAATTTATCTTTAGCACTAGAATTAACTTCAGCAAATAAAATTGAGGTTGCCTCACAAAACATGCATCAAGCAAAAAGCGGTGCTTTTACAGGCGAAGTTTCTGCAGATATGTTAAAATCTGTTGGTATTAAATCTGTAATTATTGGTCATTCTGAAAGAAGACAATATTTTAATGAAACAGATGCTTTATTAGCAGAGAAAATGAATACTGTCTTAGCAAATGAGTTAGAGGCCATTTTTTGTTTTGGAGAACTTTTAGAAGATAGAAAATCTGGTAATCATTTTAAAGTGGTAGAAAGCCAATTGCAAAATGCTTTATTTCATTTAGAGGCAAAAGATTTTTCGAGTATTGTTTTAGCTTATGAACCTGTTTGGGCTATTGGTACAGGAGAAACAGCAAGTCCTGAGCAAGCACAAGAAATGCATGCTTTTATCAGAAAAACACTTGCTGAAAAGTACAATCAAGAAGTTGCAGATTCAGTATCAATCTTATATGGAGGAAGTGTAAAGCCTGCAAATGCAGAAGAAATATTCTCTAAAGAAGATGTAGATGGTGGTTTAATTGGTGGAGCATCTTTAAAACCAGCAGACTTTGCAGCCATAATTAAGGCAATTTAAACACAGCAAAAACACATATTTTAGTATAAAACCAATAAATTTGCATCAAGATTAAATTTTGATGCATTTTTTATTATGGATAATATATATATCGAATATACTTTTACAATAACACCAAAAGAACCAGCTTCAGAAATTTTAATTGCAGAATTGGGTGCTGTAGGTTTTGAAAGTTTTGTAGAAACTGAAAATGGTTTGGTAGCATACATTCAGAAGGATGATTACAATACATCTATTTTAGAGGATATTTATATTTTAAAATCAGATGAATTTTCTATTTCTTATGCAAATAAGGAAGTAGCTCAAACTAATTGGAATGCAGAGTGGGAGAAGAATTTTACACCAATTCAAGTAAATGATTTGGTTAGTATAAGAGCACCTTTTCATGAGAATCCAAATTTAGCGTACGATATTGTCATAGAACCAAAAATGAGTTTTGGAACTGGTCATCATGAAACTACACATATGATGATTCAACATTTATTAGAACTTGATTTAAAGAATAAAAAAACTTTAGACATGGGTTGTGGAACTGGAATTTTAGCAATTTTTGCAGAAATGAAAGGAGCAAACCCTATAGACGCTATAGATATAGATAATTGGTGCTATGAGAATTCTATAGAGAATGTAAAGCGCAATAAATGCTCAAATATTAGCGTTTTTGAAGGTGATTCCTCTTTGTTAACTGACAAAACTTATGATGTAATTATAGCCAACATCAACAGGAATATTTTATTGAGTGATATGAAAACATATACAAATTGTTTAAATGAAAAAGGAGTTTTATTATTAAGTGGTTTTTATAAAGAAGATATTACTATTATAGATGATGAAGTTTCTAAGTTTAATTTAAAGTTAGAAAAAACTATAGAAAGAAATAATTGGGTTGCTTTAAAATACAATAAATTGTAATTTTGAAAACATGAGTACTAAAGAAAAAATTCAGGAAGAAGTAGACGTCTTAGAAAAAGAAGTTTTTCAGCATGAAATTGTTTTACATAATGATAATGTAAATACATTTGACTTTGTTATTGAATCTTTAATAAACGTTTGCGATCATACCCTAGAGCAAGCAGAACAATGTACTATATTAGTTCATTATAAAGGAAAATGTACAGTAAAATCTGGTGAGTTTAAAGATTTAGAGCCAAGATGTTCTAAATTATTACAATTAGGTTTATCTGCAGAATTGGTATAAGTATGGAAAATGTTCTAAAATATTATGAGTTTTCTGAGTTTAAAAAAGACAATTCAGAAGCTTTTTCAAATAACGAGATTGCATATACTGAGTTGAATGAAACTCATTATTTAATTTTTGAGAAAGAACTAGATCAGTATAATTTATACGTTTCTAAATATAATTCTAGAAGTGAGATTGGTTTTAAAAAACCACTAATTCTGGAATTACTTGTTTCTAATTATGATAAAAGTAAACCAGAACATAGACTAGCTATAAAACAGTATTTAAACTAAAGATATAAAATAAAGAAGCTCATAAATTTAATATTTATGGGCTTCTTTATGAATAACTATAAAGTTATTCTTCCTTTATAAACTCTTTAACCATACCATAGATTATAGTGTCTTTATCGTTATTTATTTCTCTCCATTTTAAAACTTTTACAAAAGCCTTATTCCCATCTTTATCAAAAATTTCATCAATAGAATTTAGTTCATTACCAGTAATGGCTACAACTAAATCTTTTTCATAGTAAGCCTGTGCATACTTGTCACCAAACATGTCAAAATTATCTTTTCCAATATGAGAATAAATATCATAAGAGAATAAGTGTCCTAAATGTTTTACATAAGCAGGGTTTACATACTGAATTATAAAACGATTACCACGTTTTAATTTTTGCCAAACAGGTAAAGGAAAACCTTGGTAAGTTCTATTAAAAATGATCATGTTCTTCTTAAGAGTTATACTTTTCTCTTTAAGTTTTACGACCTCAATTTTTACATTTTGATTTTCTGTTCTTAAAAAATAAGTGGAAGTTGTTAAAAACAGTAAAGAGACATATGTAATTATTTTATGTTTCTTCTCTAAATCTGATACTTTAAAAAATATTGATTGCGCCTTAAAACCTATTTTATTCATAACAACAGGGGTATAAATTATTAAAAAAAAACTGGTTGACGTGTTTTGATAAATAACATTCTAAATATACTAAAAATTGTTTAAACAGTTTTAATACTTAAAATACTTATAAAACTAGATTTAATAATAAAGGTATTTTTTAAATAATTAGTGTTACTATAAATCTATTTTTTTTCTCTGATACCTCTTACCATTCCATATACAAGAGTATCTTTATAATCTCTGATACTTCTCCATTTTACAACATCCAATATTGTTGGTTTATTATTTTTATCTACAAAATCTTCTTCTATTTCTAATTCTATACCAGTTACAGATACTGCAACATCATTTTCATAGAATATCTGCGCTGTTTTTTTAGGCCAAATATCAAAATTATCTTTACCTATAACTTGATAAATATCATCTTTAAAAGTATGGCCAAATTTTTTAACATAAGCTGGGTTAATATATTGTATAATAAATCTGTTACCCCTTTTTACTTTTTGCCAAATTGGTTGTGGAAAATTTTCATAATTTCTATTAAAAATAATCATATTTTCTTTTAAATGCTGATTACGTTCTTTAATAGTAATATAATCAAGTTTTATTTGTTGATTTTCTGTTCTTAAAAAATACGTAGATGTCGTTAGAAACAACAATGATAAATAAGTTATTATCTTATGCTTCTTTTCTAAATTCGAGACTTTATGTAGTATAGATTCAGCCTTATATCCAATTTTTTTCATAAATAATGGGGTATAAAATTATTTAAAATATAGGTACAAATAATTTTATTATTATAAAAATAGCTGGTTATTTCTTAAGAATAATAAAAAGAACATCTTGATTTTAAAGCAAGTTTTAAGGTAATTTAAATTTAAGAGCATATTTAAGGGGTTAAAAGTACAGCCTCAAATATAATAAATATAGATATATAATGAGAAGTAAGTTTATTCAAAACGGAAAATTGTTCTATAATAAATGGTAAATTATTCTTTTATTTTAGAGATTCTTTGCACCATTCCATAAACCAAAGTATCTCTATTATCTCTGATACTTCTCCATTTTAAAACCCTAGCATAAATAGGTTTTCCAGATTTATCTATGAACTCTTCATCAGTATTAAGTACTTTTCCCATAATTGAGACTGCTATATCATTCTCATAAAAAGTTTGAGCGAACTTTTCAGGCCAGACTTCGAAGTCGTTTTTTCCAATAACATTATATTGGTTGTTATTAAAAAGATGTCCAAATTCCTTAACAAAACTTGGGTTAGTGTATTGCATTATAAATTTATCGCCTCTTTTTACCTTTTGCCAAACTGGTAATGGAAATTCTTCATAACTTCTATTAAAGATAATCATGTTTTGTTTCAAATTTAAATTTCGCTCTTGTAAAGTAGCAAAATCAATTTTTACTTTTTGATTTTCTGTTCTTAAAAAATAAGTAGATATAGTTAAAAATAATAGCGAAGCATAAGTTATTACCTTATGTTTTCTTTCTAAATTTGAAACTACTAGTAGTAATTTTCTTGAATTAAAACTCAGTTTTTTCATAGACCTACTAATTAATTGATGTTAGGTAAATTATTTGGTATATATGAAAAAGCAGAACACTTTTTTATATTAAAAATAAAATATATTAAACGAGTAGGGGTAGTATATAAAAAGTATACACTTGTATAAAAAAGTGTACTTAAAAAGAAGGTATTAGTTTTTATATTATCCATAATTGGGGGAATAGTAGGGATTAATTAAAATACTAAATATTTGTTTTCACAAATAATAATAAGGCAAATATAAAAATTTAAGATATAAAGCCAATATTAGTATTCTAATATACGAAGTAAATTTATATATATAGAATAATTATAAATTAAAATAAAAAAAACTCATTTTAATTAAAAAATGAGTTTTTTGTGACCATGCTAGGATTCAAACCTAGAACCTCTTGAGCCGTAATCAAGTGCGCTATTCAGTTGCGCCACATGGCCTTTTTGCGGGTGCAAATATAGCTGTTTTTTTTAAACTAAGAAATCTTAGTATGAGTTTTTAAGAATTAATTTCTTTTTCATATTCTGCAACAATAGGTTTCGCTTTTTCTAAATCTACATTTAAAACTTGTAATTCTATAGCTGTTCTGTGTTCTCCAAAACCACCTAACCTTGCAGACTCAACTCTGTCTTTAATTAAAATACTAATATTGTTGTCTTCTAATCTGTTTTGCAATCCTTTTACAAGAATTGAAGAACCAGAAAATACTGTAATGTGCTTATTTTCCATAATTTTTATTTTTAATCTAAAGATTTCATAGTTACAAAAGCTCTCCATCCAATAATGGCAAGTTGTATTTTTGACGCTTTAGAAATGTCTAACTCTTTTTTTGTGTAAGAAGGTAAAATAGCCTTATTAATTTTAGCTAATGTTCTAAATAGTGTTTTCTTCATTCGAGTTTGGTTGGTCGTCAAATGTAGCTAAAATTTACAACTTTATTTTGAAATAACAAGTTGTTATTAAATTTATTAGAATAGAACAATGTAAATAATTTCTGCAACTAGGGTAACAAATTTAACGAGTAATAAGATCATGTTTTTTAATTTTTTAAGTTCGATTTTTGATTTCTGATTCCAATATAAAATCTTAAAATGCTATCAACCTAAAAATTATAATAGTATTAATTGAATTTGTTTTATAATATAAATTATAAAAATAGTTTTGGTTATAATATATTACAAGTTGTCTAAAGTGAAGTTGATAAATGAAATTAGAATATGTAGTTTGTGTATAATTATGTAATGTAGTAAAGGGGAGTTTTTGCTTGGTTATAAAAAGCAAAGGAATAATCATCTTTTAATTCACCACTTTTGTACTTTTCATCTTTTACAAATTTAATTAATTGCATAATCTTGTATCTTTGGCAAAAAGATTTTAGATGAATTTTTTACTAATTGTAGTTGGTTTGGTATTGCTAATTTTTGGAGGTGATTGGTTATTAAAATCAGCAGTGGCTTTATCTCTTAAATTAAAAATATCTAAAGTAGTGATAGGGATGACTGTTGTTTCTTTTGCAACTTCTGCGCCTGAACTAATAGTTAGCATAAATGCTGCTTTAACAGGTTCGTCTGATTTGGCTTTAGGAAATGTAATTGGTTCTAATGTTGCAAATTTAGGTTTAGTGTTGGGTATAACTCTTTTACTAGGCTCTATGAGCGTTAGTAAAGACTTCTATAAGTTAAACTGGCCTGTAATGATGATTGCTTCTTTGCTGTTATATGTTTTTTTATGGAATGATTCTATAATTGTATGGTATGAAGGTTTAATTCTTTTTGTGTTTTTAGTTAGTTTTATTGTGTATTTATTACGTTCTCAAAAGAATTTTGATATTGATGAAGTGTTGGAAGAAGAAATTTTCTTGCCTAATCATAAAACGCTTTTCTTTTTTGTGATTGGTGGTTTGGGTCTTTGGGGAGGTTCAGAACTATTAATAAAAGGAGCTACTTCTTTAGCATTAGAATTTGGGGTTACAGAACGTGTAATAGGGGTTACATTGGTCTCTATAGGAACTAGTGTGCCTGAATTAGCAGCATCTATAATTGCAGTATTAAAGAAGGAAAAGGCTATTTCTTTAGGAAATTTAATAGGTTCTAATATCTTTAACATATTAGCTGTAATTGGTATTACATCTATCATCACACCTGTTTCTTTAACAGATCAAAGATTACTTTCTAGTGATATTTTTTGGATGCTAGCCATATCATTTAGCATTTTACCAATGGTACTATTACCTAAAAAGTTTAAGTTGAGCTGGATAAATGGTTTGTTGCTTTTAGTTGCATATTGCTCTTTTATTTATGTAACAATTTAATTTAATTCTCTTTTTTTAGAATTACAAATTGTAGAATTAGCAAAATGGCTACACCTAAAAAGGCAAAGGCTGTCATAAATAACCAAGTTAAATCATATCCTATATAATCAATCATTTGCATTCCTGAATTATGACTAAAAATACTGGCAAGTGAAAATGATATGGCATACATTGCCATATATTCTCCTTGATTTCCTTTTTTGCCTCTTTCCATAGCAAAAGCATTACTAAAAGGAAATGCAATCATTTCACCAACTGTCATTAGTAAAATTCCAATTAAAATAACTCCAACCCAAGAAGTTGTTATTAAGATTATAAAACTTAGTGCAACTAGAAATAAACCTACTGCCACTAATTTTATTTTCTGTTTTTTCAGGCTTTCTAACCAATGGATTAATGGCATTTCGAATATGAAAATAAAGAAACCATTAAAACCCATAATTAACCCTATTTCAAACACGCTTAAATTTCTAACATCTTTATAGTATAAAGGCATTGTAGAAAAATATTGCATAAATGTAAAGCCAAAAATAAACATGGCTATAAAGAATATCCAAAATGCTTTGTCTTTATAAACAGATACTGGTTTTTCTACTGTAACAACATCTAGTTCCTTTACCTTTTTAGGATGTAGTACTTTTAACAACACAAAAGCTGCTAAAATACAAGTAACACCATCAACCCAAAATAAAGCATAATAACCAATACCTGTAATTATAATACCTCCAATAGCAGGCCCAGCAGAAAATCCTAAGTTTATTGCTAATCGAATTAAAGTTACAGATCTTGTTTTGTTTTCTTCTTTGCTATAAGCATTTAGAGCTACAAACATAGCAGGTCTAAAAGCATCAGCTGCTAACATGGTTATTAATATTCCAAAACAGAAAGCCTCAAAAGTAGTCAGGAATTGTAGTAAAATAAAAAAGAGTCCAGATACTAGCAAACTGCCAAACATTACTTTATAATAACCTATTTTGTCCGTTAATTTTCCACCAAGCCATGTGCCTAAAACAGATCCTAACCCCCAAAAAGATAAAATCCAACCTACATTTGCTAGTGAAAAGCCCAAATTTTTATTGAGGTAAAGTGATAGAAAAGGAATTACCATTGTTCCAGCTCTATTTACTAATGTAATTAGAGAAAGCCACCAAACTTCTAGAGATAATCCTTTAAAAGAATTGATATAGTTGTTGTAAATTTTTTTCATTGAGTTGTTATAAATTAAAAAGTCCGACTTTTTAGAGTCGGACTTTTTAATAGTTTGGTTTGATATGGTTATTTTCAAAACAAATATACTGTCCGATTTTTTTTCGAAATTGAAGCGATATTTATTTTGGTGGTTTTCATTTTTATACTACTACATTTATGCTGTAAAACTACATAAAATTATTGAATGTCTTATTTTTGTTTCATAAATAAAATTTGATGAATAAAAACCTGAAATTAAACCTTATACTATTAATACTTTTTATTTCATGTAAAACTTTACCTGAAAAACAATTTGTTGATATTGAGCAATTTCAAAATATAACTGATATTGATTATAATTTTTGGGGATTTAATAATGATGGGTCCAATAGATTTAAGGAAAAGGAAAGTCTTATTACACGTAATATAGAATACAATAATAGTAATCTTGTTTCTGATGGAATTTATGAATATTCAGGTAGATTCACCTCTGAAAATGTTGTGGTTTCTGATGGTTTTAACAATGTAAACACAAGAAGTATAGCCGTAAAATTTAAAATTGATTTTAAAAGCCTAAATAAAAAAGACTACTATGTACCAATTTTAATTAAAGGTAAAAGTTATAGATGTTTTAAAATAATGGTTATAGATGATGTTGTAAAATTGAGTTTTAATGGTAACTTTTCTTTTACTATTCCTAATAAAGATTTAATTTTAGAAAAAGTAATAATTAAACCTGAAGAATTTAATGAAGTTTTTGTTTCTTATAATTTAGATAAACATTTAGTTTATATGGCTTTAAATGATGGTAAGCCTCAAATAATAGAAATTCCTGAAGATTTTATTTGGCAAAAATGTTATGATAGATGGACAATTCAAGATTTTTCAAATGGTAAAGCTTTTCCAGGATTTATAGATTATATATTTATATCTAATACGTATTTAAATAGAAAAACAATGCGAAAATTAATACATGAAAAATAAAATCAATATTTTTAAAATAGCTTCTATAGTTATAATTAACTTGGTAATAATATCTTGTAACTCTAAAGATAAAAGACCATTATTGGGAGATACTCCTTATCAACAAAGATTAAATTCAAGTTTTAAAGACGCAACTTCATCACCCTTAAAGAAAAGAGATTTAAAAGAATTTGAAGGGCTTGAATTTTTTCCTGTCGATTCTAATTTTATTGTTACAGCCAAATTAACAAGAATAGAAAATGCGCCTATTTTTAAAATGCCAACAACTACAGACAGAGCTCCATTGTACAAAGAATTTGGAATTTTAGATTTTATTATTAATAATAAATCTTTACAGCTAACAGTATATCAAAGTCAAGAGGATTTAGAAGATGAGCAGTATAAAGATTATTTGTTTATACCATTTACAGATGAAACTTCTGGAAACGAATCTTATGGAGGAGGGCGTTATATGGATGTTATGCTAAGTGATATTACTTCTGAGGAAACTATTGAACTCAATTTTAATAATACCTACAATCCATATTGTGCTTATAATGAAAAGTTTTCTTGTCCAATTACACCAAGAAAAAATCATTTAGATATAGAAATAAAAGCAGGAATTCAAGATTTTAAAAAACACTAAGTGTCTAAAGAAATACTGTTTTGAGCATCTTGTAAAATTGCATTTTCCAAATCTGCTAAATGTTGTTGTCTTACCTTTAGTTTAGTTTCAGCATGTGCTTTTTTATTTAGTTTGCTAAACATTTGAGCAACTTTAATTGCTGTAGGCATTAAATGACTTTCTGGAACAATCATGTCTAAGAACCCAGCTTTAATGGCATCTTTAGGGTTAAAAATTTCTGCATTAACTACACTTCTGTTCATATAAACTTCAGATAATCTAGCTTTAGCAATTGCAATACCAGCATTGTGCATGGTCATACCAATTAAAACTTCATTTAAACCTATTTTAAAATCACCTTCTATACCAATTCTATAATCTACAGATAATAGTAAAAATGCACCTTTTGCAATGGCATGACCATTACAAGCTAAAATAATTGGCTTTGGATAAGAAAGCATTCTTAAAGAAAGTTTAGAACCTTTTGTAACTAATTCTATTGCAGATTCAGGTGATTTTGTCATCACTTTTAAATCAAAACCTCCAGAAAAAATACCAGCTGTACCTGTTAAAATAACTATTTTATTTTCTTGTTCAGCTTTGTCTAGGCTTAGGTTTAAACCAGCAATAACTTCATGAGAAATTGCATTCGCTTTTCCATTGTTAATAGTTATAACAGCGTAGTTTTCTTCTGATTGATAAGTTACAAATTCGTTCATTTTCTTATTTAAATTAATTTAATGAGATACATGCCTGCAAATACCGCCAAAAATCCAGTGATAAAACTAACAAGCGTGTAAAATGCAAATGATGTAAAATCGCCTGATTTTAAAAACACATGGTTTTCGTAGGCAAATGTAGAGAAGGTAGTAAAGCCACCACAAAAACCAGTAGCTAATAACAAAGTATGATTTTCAGATATCGCATCATTTTTTGCTGCATAACCTAAAATTAGCCCAATTAACAGACTTCCTAAAATGTTGGCAGCAAAAGTACCATAAGGTACTCCTGTTTCTGTATTGTTTAGCCATTTACCAATAATGTAGCGTAAAACACTACCAAAGCCACCACCAATAAAAACAAGAAGTAGGTTTTTCATTATAGGTCTAATTCATCGATATTTCTCCAGTTTTTCTTATCAACAATGGTTCCTTTGTTTAAAATCATAATTCCAGGATTAGATCTTATCATGGTTTTTAAGGTTGTTTCATCGCAAAATAGAAATTCGAAATCTAGTTTGTAGTGTGTTTTGGTAAGTTCTATAATATCAGAAAATGAGGCAGACACTCCATAAATACTGTATCCTTTTTCTTTAGCTGTAGTAGAAAGCTTTTTTATTTCTGGAAATGCATCATAGTTAGATTTCTCTAAACTTGGCATAATTACCAAAATAACTTTTTCTTTAGCTAAAATTTCTGGAGCCAAATCGTTCTGAGCATCTTCTAAAAAGAAATCATGAATTGGTGGAATTTTTCCATCATTTTTATATTCCATTCCTTCAGGAATGTTTTTGCCTACAGCATAAGCTCTAAAGTCTATGATTGGTAAATTTACCAACACATACCAAGTTATGATAGCAGATATTAATAAAGATAAAAACACAACAAGTCCATTATTATTTCTTGCAAAAATCCTGTTGATAAACTTGATTTTGAATCCTATAAAAAATATTAAAATGGTAAGAATTACATCTTTCCAAAAAGTTTCCCAAGGTGTAAGTTTTATAGCATCACCAAAACAACCACAATCTGTAACCTTATCATAATATGCAGAATACCAAGTTAAAAATAGAAAGAAAAGAATTATTAGTTTTAGACTGTTTACAGTAAACTTTGCTTTCCAACCCACTAAAAGAGCAAAACCTAAAACTATTTCTGCTATAATTAAAAAGATGGCAAATGGTAAAGCATAAGGAATTAAAAACTCTAAATTTAAAACACCTTCAGAGAAGTATTCTTCAAACTTGTATTGAGAACCAATGGGATCTACCAGTTTTACAAAACCAGAAAATATAAATAAACCTCCAACTATTATTCTAGAGATTTGCACTAAAATATTCGTGAATTTATCTTTTTGTTTTACCATAATTTAAAAATTAATTCTGCAAATGAATCATTGCAAAAACTGCGTAGTTAATCATGTCTTGATAATTGGCATCAATACCCTCAGAAACAATGGTTTTACCTTTGTTATCTTCTATTTGTTTTACACGTAACAATTTTTGAAGAATTAAATCTGTTAAGCTAGAAACACGCATATCTCTCCAAGCTTCTCCATAATCATGATTTTTATTCATCATTAATTCCTTGGTAATTTTAATATGTTTGTCATAAAGTAAGGTCGCTTCTTCAGTAGATAAATCTGGGTTTTCTACAACGCCTTTTTCTAGCTGAACTAATGCCATTATAGAATAATTGATAATACCAATAAATTCAGATTTTTCACCTTCATCTACCTTACGCACATCATTTTCTTGTAACTGTCTAATTCTTTGTGCTTTTATAAATATTTGATCTGTTAAAGAAGGCAAACGTAAAATACGCCAAGCACTTCCATAGTCAGACATTTTTTTAATAAATAGACTTCTGCATTCTTCAACTACAGCATCATATTGTTTTGAGGTGTCTTGCATTTTTTAATAAAAAGAATTTATCAAATGTAGTAAATCTTATATGCAATTCATTTATTTTTACAATGAAATTATCAATGATTTTATGAAACGAGTAGTTGTGTTTTGTGGTTCTAGTCTAGGTTTTAATCCTGTTTATAAAGAAGCTGCAAAGTCTTTAGGTAAGTATTTTGCAAACAACAATATTGGGTTAGTTTATGGAGGAGGAAAAATAGGAATGATGGGTGTTTTAGCAGATATTATTTTAGAAAATGATGGTGAAGTTATAGGAGTAATACCTAAACTTTTAGAAAAAGTAGAGGTTATACATGCAGGAGTAGAAGAAATGATTGTTTGTAAAAACATGAGTGAACGCAAAGTAATCATGAGTAAATTAGTTGATGGTTACATTACACTTCCTGGAGGTTTTGGCACTTTAGATGAACTTTTTGAAGCCTTAACTTTAAATCAATTACATATTGAACAAAAACCAGTTGGTTTATTAAATATAAATGGCTTTTTTGATGCTGTTTTATTACAAATAGATAAAATGGTGGATGAAGGTTATGTAAGACCTGAAAATAAAAAGTTACTAATTGTTGCAGATTCAGTAGAGGTTTTAATGACTAAAATGCAAGAATATGTTGCTCCAAAAATTGAACATGTAATTCAGAAAGTTGTAAAGTAAGATGACTATAAATTGTAGAGGAAATTTGATAGATTTATCAACTCCAAAAGTAATGGGGATTTTAAATATTACTCCAGATTCTTTTTTTGATGGTGGTAAATATAAAGACAAAAACGCTATTTTAAAGCAAGTAGATAAAATGCTTACAGAAGGAGCAACCTTTATAGATGTTGGTGCTTATTCATCTAGACCAGGTGCAGCACATATTTCTGAGCAAGAAGAATTGAATAGAATATTACCAGTTGTTGATTTACTCGTAAATAACTTTCCAGAGATTGTAATATCAATAGACACCTTTAGAAGCAAAGTTGCTGATGCTACCATAAATTCTGGTGCTGCCTTAATTAATGATATTTCTGGTGGTAATATGGATGATAAAATGTTTGAAACAGTGGCTAAATTGCAAGTACCTTATGTATTGATGCACATGTTAGGTACACCACAAGACATGCAGAAAAACCCTGTTTATGAAGATGTAACCAAAGAAATTATTTCCTTTTTTGCTGCACAACTGTTTAAATTACATCAATTAAAGTTGAATGATGTTATTATAGATGTTGGTTTTGGTTTTGGTAAAACTATTGCTCATAATTTCGAAATTTTAAAGAATTTAGAACTTTTTAAAAGCTTAGACGCTCCTATTTTAGCTGGAGTTTCAAGAAAATCGATGTTGTATAAAACGTTAGATGTATCTGCACAAGAAGCTCTAAATGCTACAACATCTGCCAATACAATTGCCTTATTAAATGGGGCCAACATTTTAAGAGTACATGATGTAAAAGAAGCTGTAGAAGCTGTAAAAATCGTTGAACAAGTAATTGGCTAGTAATAGAACTTAACTGAATAAGCAAGTATAGCCCTGATTGAACGATTTGTTTGAGCTCTTTTGAGGTACGAAAAAAGCGAGAAGTGAAAGCAGGAAATAGCTCTAAAAAATTAGCTAAAAGACATTTGTAAATAAGTTTTTCTTAACAAATTTTCTGCGTATTTTTGCAAACTATGCAAGAAACGAAAAAACATCAATTAACAGATTGGTTACCAACCACAAACAGGGAAGTTAAAATCCGTGGATGGGAACAATTAGATGTTATTTTATTTAGTGGAGATGCTTATGTAGATCATCCTTCTTTTGGGCCAGCAGTAATTGGTAGAATTTTAGAAAGTTATGGTTTACGGGTTGCTATTGTGCCTCAGCCAAATGTAAATGATAATTTGCAAGATTTTGAGAAGCTTGGAAAACCAAGATTATTTTTTGGTTGTACAGGTGGTTGCATGGATCCTATGGTTTCTAATTATACAGCAAGCAAAAAAAGAAGAGATAAAGATGCTTATACTCCAAATGGAGATAAGGGTTTTAGACCAGATTATGCTACCTCTGTATATTCTAAAATATTGAAAGAAAAGTTTCCAGATGTGCCAGTTTTAATTGGTGGTATAGAAGCTTCTTTAAGACGAGTAACTCATTATGATTACTGGTCTGATAAATTATTGCCAACCATTTTAGAAACATCTAAAGCAGATATGCTAGTTTATGGAATGGGTGAGCAACCTTTACGTGAAATAGTAACCTTATTACAAAAAGGTGTGCCATTTTCTAGCTTAAAGAATATAAAGCAAACAGCAGTTTTAGTAGATCAGAAAGCAGAAAAATTACCTGTAATTAATGATTGGGAAGATGTAACCATCAATTCTCATGAAGCTTGTTTAAATGATAAAAAGACCTTTGCTTCTAATTTTAAAGTGATAGAGCAAGAGTCTAATAAATTAAAAGCAAGAAGAATTTTACAGGATGTAAAAGGTAAAACATTGGTGATAAATCCGCCTTTTCCTACAATGACAGAAAAGGAAATTGATGGTTCTTTTGATTTGCCTTATACAAGATTACCACATCCTAAATATGATAAACGTGGACCAATACCTGCGTTTGAAATGATTAAATTTTCGATTAACATTCATAGAGGATGTTTTGGTGGTTGTAGTTTTTGTACAATTTCTGCTCATCAAGGAAAATTTATTGCAAGTAGAAGTCAAGAATCTGTTTTAAAAGAAGTAGATAAGGTTGCAAACATGCCAGATTTTAAAGGTTATTTGTCTGATATTGGAGGGCCTTCTGCAAACATGTATCAAATGAAAGGTAAAGTACAATCTATCTGCGACAAATGTGTTGCACCAAGTTGTATATCGCCTGTAATTTGTTCTAATTTAGATACTTCTCATAAACCTTTAACAGATTTGTATCAAGCTGTTGATAAACATCCAAAGATTAAAAAATCTTTTATAGGTAGTGGAATTCGACATGATATGTTAGTGCCAGAATTCAATAAAAATGCAGATCCAAAAGAGTTAGATGCTTATACAGAAGAGGTGATGACAAAACACGTTTCTGGACGATTAAAGGTAGCTCCAGAACATACTTCTGATCCAGTTTTAAAGTTGATGCGTAAACCGTCTTTTACTTATTTTCATAAGTTTAAAGAACGTTTTGATAGAATAAACATGAAGAAGAAATTGAACTTACAATTGATTCCTTATTTTATTTCTAGTCATCCAGCAAGTGAGGTGGAAGACATGGCTAATTTAGCTGCAGAGACTAAAAACATGGGCTTTCAATTAGAGCAAGTGCAAGGTTTTACACCAACTCCAATGACAGTTGCTACAGTTATTTATTATTCAGGTTATCATCCCTATACTTTAAAACCAACAAGAACTCCTAAAACTAAAAAGGAGAAAGAAGACCAGCACAAATTTTTCTTTTGGTATAAAAAAGAAAATAAAGATTGGATAAAAAACACTCTTAATAAAGTAGGTAGACAAGATTTGCTAAATGTTTTATTGCCAGAAAATAAATCTTGGCAGAAAAACAAAAAAGCAAAAGCTGCAAAAAATACGTTTGATGATGCTGTGCCTTTTAATAGAAGAAAGAAAAAAGTTACTAGAAGTTCATCTAAAAAAAGAAGAAGGTAGTATTATTTAGGTAAAACTGTAATATTGATTTTTAAAATGCTTTCATTTTTATAATCACTTTCTTTGGTAAAAGCTTTAATTACTAGCATACTACTTTGCCCAATTAAAGAATCGTCTATTTTAAATTGAAAACGATTAGATTCTTGGTTGATTCTTAGTTTACCTGCAAAATGAAAAATTTGATATTCTATTTTTCTATCTTTTGGGTCATTAGCCTCTATTAACAACTCATAATCATCGCCAACTTTTAATATTGGTTTTCTTTGGTTTTCTTTATGATTTCCATTCCATGAAGTGCCAAGATTGTCAGAAATTTTAGAGATTGATATAAAGTAATCATCCACCTGATTTTTCTTGTTATTATAAATAGTGATAGCATTTTTTAAATCTTGTACAATACCATTTAATAAATGTTCTTGACTCTGAATTAACTCTTGGCCATTATTCTGAGTTTTTTGAAATTGTAACACTTCATTAAAGAAAACTTCAAAACGTTTTTTATCAAAAAGTACAGGTAAAAAATCTTTCCAATTATTTTCGATAATCAATTTTAAATCTTCTAAATCACTATAGAAAATAATTCTTTTTTCGAACAAAAAGCCATCATTCTGTTTCTTTGCATTTGCTCTTTTTGCAGACCATTTGTCTGATATTTCTTTAGAAACTTTATAATTGCTATTGTCAGCATCACCAAGAATGTTAATAATTAATTGTCTTAATGTAGTTATATATTGTTGTATCATTTATATAAATGCGTAAAAGAAAACTGTTAAAAAGAGTTAGCGAAGTTAATTTTTTAAATGATTAGAAACAAACTTCTTTATTTCTGTTGTTGTTTAGCTATTAAAAGAAAGCAAAAGAGATTAAGAATAAAATTCCCATTCCAAAAGATGCTATAAACCCGAAACTTATATTTAAAAGTATAAATTTAAAAAATGTTTTAAAATATCCTTGCTGATAAAACTTTTTCATGGCTAAATAAAGGTATAATAAGAACAAGCCTAAAAATACCCAAAGTGCTGGAGTTACATTAAAAATAAGGAATATAAAATAGATAGAGAATAGCATGAAAAATACTGTCTGCACATGAAATACAAATATTAGATGGTCTACATAGGTGTATTTTCTTCGTATAAAGTAGAATTTTAAAAATAGCGTAAAAAATGGCAGGAATATGAATAGAGCTATAGAGCCATAAGACAATAACTGATTAAAAAATTGTTCTCTTGTATCTTCATTCTTAGAAAATGAGTGTAAACTTTTTGCTCTTGTAAATAGAAATCTATTCGTAAAGTTTTTTTCATAGCCCAAAGAATCTAAGGCGTTGTTAATATTAGGATTAGGGTTTCTCTTCACATAATCCATAAAGCTATTGAGCTTTGTGTTAAATTCTAAGTTAATTCCTGAGTTACTAGAATCTTTTTCTTTTTCAATCTTAATTTCATCTAGTTCTTTCATGAAAGTAGAGTCTTTGGCTTGCTTGTCTACTTCTTTTAAAATCATTTTCCTTGTTTTTTCTGGAACAGGAATAATGAAGTTTTTCATTTCAGTATCAACCTTTGTTTTTAAAGAGTCAATTTCTTTATTGGTTAATTTTTTAGGTTTAACATCTGTGGAATCTTTTTTCTTAATGTCTATTATTTTTTCTGTAACATTAGTGGCAAGTGCTTCATATTTCTGAACAGTTTTATATAAACCTACTAATAAGAAAAAGATGATGGATACTGTTAAATAAAAACGGAAAGGATTTGTATAACGCTGTCTTTTACCACTTATATAATCTCTAGAAACTTTGCCTGGTTTAATAAGAAGTGGAATTAGCGTATTCCAAAACTTTGCTTCAAAATTGAAAAGGCCATTAAATATTTCATGGATAAAACTTAAAAAGGTAATTCTGTATCCTTTGTTGGCTTGGCCACATTCAGGACAAAAATTTTCATGCCCATTAAAAGGATGTCCACAGTTTAAACAAGATGGATCTTTTATTTTGGCTACTTTATTTTTACCTTTTGTTAGTTTGATAATATGGTGGTTGCTAGTTGAAACGTAGGTATAAATACTTTAAATTCTTCTAAAGTTGCTGTGTTTATCATTTTGTAATAACCATTCATGGCACCAATATTAGATTCTAAAAAACAACCAGAACTATAAGAATAATGATCATTTGGTTTTAATATGGGGCTTTGTCCTACAACACCTTCACCTTCTACAATTTCGGTTTTGTTTAAGCTATCGTAAATTTTCCAAAATCTATCTGTTAGCTGCACAGTTTCTAAAGAATGGTTTTCTATGGTAATAAAATAAGCGAAGACATAGTACAATCTATTGTTTCTATAGCTTGTGCCATTAAATTTGGTTTTTACCGAAATTCTAATGCCTTTTGTTACTTGCTCTATCATTAAGGTAAATGTAGTTTTTTTGATTAAAAAACACAAATACTAATAGTAATTATCTGTTTTGATTAAAACTAACAGAGCCCATACCAATTACTCTGTCATATAAACTACCAAAAGGTTTAAAGTAAACAATAACTGTATATTGATTTTCTGTCTGAAAGAAAGATCCGTTAATTTCGTTAGTATTTACAATGCCAAATTCATCAACAGTGGCAAAGGTGTAATTGTAAAAACCTTGTTTCATTAATACACTTCCTCTGTAAGTACTATCATCAAAATTGTAAGTTAATTCAGTTTCGTCATCAATTTCAAAATTGTTAAAAGCGCCATAAACATGTACTTTTTTATCGTTAAAAGGTTCCTCAGCCTCTAAGGTAAAGTGCATTCTAGCATAATCTGCCTCAGTTCTAGCATCATTACCTTCTAAAGCTCTAAACACAAATTGACCATTAATATCTGGATTGTATCTGTAGGTTAAATATGGGTCATAGGTATAGGGATAAACGTAATGTTGAAAAACATCACCTTTTTCAATTTTTACAATATTGATGCTTTTGTTTCTTAAAAATTTACTGTCAAAATTTAGATACTCATTGCCTCCCCAAAAATTGGTTTTATTTGAATAGGTGTATTTTAATTGATTGGGTTTAAAAAATGTAGGTTGTAAATCAGTAATAGTTTCATTCCAGTTTTCATTTTTTAAAAGAACTACATTAATTTCTTGTTGAGGGTTGTTTATTCTTAGATTAGGATAGTTAACACTAAACTCTATGGTTTGTTGAGTATTTAATGTTTCTGTATTTCTACTCCTAGAAACATTTAAGCCAACTGAAGCAACACTTTCGTACAATACAAATTTACGGGTAAATACCATATCATCATCTTCATCTAAAACAGATAATAAGTAATTTCCACTCTTTGTTATAACAGTATTTGCGTTAGGAATTCTAACTTCATAATGCGTATAACTCTGTAAAGTATTAAATGAGTTGGTAACGTTAATTATAGTGTTTTCATCAAACCCATCTATGAATTGGCTAGAAAATAATCTGCTTTTTTTCCAATCATGAGTCATGTGTTCAATCTTATATTGATAATCTTTTCCATCAGCCTCTAAATCATCAAAGGAAAGTTCCAAAACAGTTCCTATAGGCACAATAGCTGTATAAACATTATCACCTAAGGCTCTTAATTGAATGGATTTTATGTCTTGACTATAGCTCAAAACACCATAGAAAACCGAGAAAATAAATAGTATATATTTCTTCATTTTACAAAAATATCAAAAGATTATTAAGGATATTACAAAATTCAAGCCAAAATTTCTTTCTAATTTACATTATTTAGAATTAATATAAATAGCAAATTTAAGCCGATTTTTATGTTTAAAATAATGCTTAAAAGCCGTAAATTTGCATGATTTTTTTAGTTAACTAAAATTCCACATTTACTATGTCAAAAGACATTCGTATTAAAAAAGGCTTAGATATTAAGCTTGTTGGTGTTGCAGAAAAAACCACTACAAATAGTTCTTTAAGTAGTGTTTATGCAATAAAACCAGAAGACTTTCATGGAATTACACCAAAACTTGTAGCCAAAGAAGGAGCTGAAGTAAAAGCAGGAGACACACTTTTTTATTCTAAAAGTGACGAACGTATTTTATTTCCAAGTCCTGTTTCTGGTAAAGTTACTGAGGTAATTCGTGGAGCAAGAAGAAGAGTAATGGCTGTTAAAATAGCAGCAGATGCAACTCAAGTTCACACAGATTTTGGTGTTAAAGATGCCGCAAAAATGTCTGCAGAAGAAGTAAAGAATCATTTATTTACTTCAGGTTGTTGGCCATTTATAAAACAACGTCCTTATGATGTTGTTGCGAATCCTAATCAAGCTCCAAAAGCAATCTTTATTTCTGCCTATGCAAGTGCTCCTTTAGCTGCAGATTTAGAATATACATTAGCAGGTAAAGAAGCAGAGTTACAAACTGCAATTACTGCAATTTCTAAATTAACAGAAGGTAAAGTACATGTTTCTGTAGGCGCTAATTCTATGTTTGCAAACTTATCTGGTGTAGAAATTCACAAGGTATCTGGTCCTCATCCATCAGGAAATGTAGGTACTCAGATTGCAATGATAGATCCTATTAATAAAGGTGAAGTTGTTTGGGTGGTAACTCCACAAGATTTAGTTGTTATTGGTGAATTACTATTAACAGGTAAGCTGAATTTACAAAGAACAATAGCATTAACGGGTTCTCAATTTGAGAAGCCTCAATATATTACAGCAATTGCTGGAGCATCTATTTCAGATGTTACTGCAAGTAATTTAGATAATGATAATACTAGAATTATTAGTGGAAACGTGCTTTCTGGAAAGCAAGTAGATATTGATGGTTTTTTAGGTTATTATGATAATCAAATTACTGCAATACCAGAAGGTGATGATTATGAATTTTTTGGATGGAACAAACCTGTTTTTGATAAAATTTCTGCTTCTAGAGCATTAACTTTTTCGTGGTTAACTCCTAATAAAAAGTACGATTTAGATACCAATACAAATGGAGAACATAGAGCATTTGTAGTTACAGGTTCTTATGAAAATGTGTTTCCTTTAGATATTTATCCAATGCAATTATTAAAAGCATTTATGATAAAAGATTTAGATGAAATGGAAGCTTTAGGCGGTTATGAAGTAGCACCTGAAGACTTTGCTTTAACAGAATTTATTTGCGTGTCTAAACAGCCACATCAAAAAATAATTCGTGAAGGTTTAGATTTAATGAGACAAGAATTAGGATAAAATTATGAGCTTAAAACAAAACTTACATAATTTAAAAGAGAAATATAAAGGCACAAAAATGGCTCCTGCATTTAATGCGATCCATACGTTTTTATATTTACCAAATGAGGTTACTCATGGAGGAACTCATATTAAAGCAGCAGATGATTTAAAGCGTACAATGAATATTGTAATTATGGCTTTAATTCCTTGTTTGTTATTTGGAATGTTTAATGCAGGTTATCAGCATTATGCAGCTATAGACGGTTCTTTAAGAGATAATGTATTAGCTAACTTTTTTACTTGGGATAATTTATGGATTGGTATTATTAAAGTATTACCATTAGTAATTGTTTCTTATGGAGTTGGTTTAATCGTAGAATTTATTTTCGCAGTTATTAAAGGACATGAGGTAGAAGAAGGTTATTTAGTAACTGGTATGTTAGTGCCATTAATTGTACCAATTGACACTCCACTTTGGATGTTAGCTGTTGCAGTTGTATTTGGTGTAGTAATAGGTAAAGAAGTTTTTGGAGGTACAGGTATGAATATTTTGAACCCTGCATTAACAATTAGAGCATTTTTATTCTTTGCATATCCAACTTGGATGTCTGGAGATAAAGTTTGGGTTTACGATGCTGTAAATAGAACAGGTACTGCAGATGCAATTTCTGGAGAAACTATATTAGGTAGTTATGCACAAAATCAAGAAGTAATTTATTCAAATTGGGATAAGTTCTTTGGTTTTATTCCTGGTTCTGTTGGAGAAACATCTACATTTTTAATACTATTAGGTGCAGCTTTTTTAATCTTTACTAAGATTGGAAGCTGGAGAATAATTGTCTCTACTTTCATAGGTGCTGCAGTAATGGGTTTAATTTTTAATGGAATTGTAAATGCTAATATTATTACAGATTCTAGCAAATTTTATGGCTTAATGAATACAAATTGGTGGGAGCATTTAATGATTGGTGGTTTAGCATTTGGAGCTGTTTATATGGCTACAGATCCTGTAACAGGTTCGCAAACTAATAAAGGAAAATGGATTTACGGATTCTTAATTGGGTTTATATCTATTATGATACGTGTATTTAACCCTGCATATCCAGAAGGAGTTTTCTTAGCCATTCTATTAATGAATGTATTTGCACCAACAATAGATCATTATGTTGTGCAAGGAAATGTAAAAAAGAGATTAAATCGTGCTAAAGTTAAAACTGCCTAGTTATGAGTAAGAAAACAGATGGTAATGGTTATACAATGATTTTCGCTGTTGTTATGGTGTTAGTTGTTGGTTCTTTATTGGCTTTTTTGGCATCGTCTTTAAAGCCAAATATTAAAGAAAATCAAAGAATAGAAAAACAACAAAACATTCTTTATGCAATGGATGTTAATGAGAATGATGAATCTAGTGCAACTTTTGTTTCTACAACAGTAGCAGGAGAAGAGTTTTCTAAATACATCACAGAGCAACTTGTTTTAGAAAGTAAAGATGGTAAAATCGTTAAAACACAATCCAGACAAGAATACATGGATGCAAATGGTGGTCAAGAGCCATATTTAATCGATGTAAAAAAGCAACAAGCCAATGCTAAAGTTGGTAAAGCAAGAAAGTTGCCTTTATTTATTGGTGAAAAAGATGGTAAGAAATATTATGTAGCACCCATTTATGGTAAAGGTTTATGGGATGCTATTTGGGGGTATGTTTCTATGGATGAAAATATGGTAGTACAAGGAGCATATTTCGATCACAAAGGAGAAACTCCAGGTTTAGGAGCAAACATAAAACAACGTTACTTTATGGATGATTTCTATGGAGAGCATTTGTTAACAGAAGCAGGTGTTTTTAAAGGAATTACTGTTGCAAAAGGTAACAATGATCCAAAAAATGACGATAAAACAGATTATGAGGTAGATGCTATTGCTGGTGCAACAATTACTGGAGATGGTGTTACTGCAATGATAAAATCAGACTTATCATTATATGTACCTTATTTTAAATCATTAAAACAATAATTTATGGCACTTATATCAAAAAAAGACGCAGCCTTAATTAAAGATCCTTTCTTAGATAACAATCCAATTACCATTCAGGTTTTAGGTATTTGTTCTGCATTAGCAATTACAGCAGAGCTTAAAGCTTCTATTGTAATGTCTGTGTCAGTATTATTTGTATTAGGATTAGGTAATGTTGTTATTTCATTGATGAGAAATATCATCCCATCAAAAATTAGAATTATAGTTCAATTAATTGTAGTTGCAACATTGGTAATTATTGTTGATTTGGTTCTTAAAGCATTTGCCTATGAATTGAGTAAAACACTATCAGTATTTGTTGGTTTAATTATTACAAACTGTATAATTATGGGACGTTTTGAAGCATTTGCTTTGGGTAATGGTCCTTGGAGATCTTTCTTAGATGGTATTGGAAATGCTGTAGGATATGCAGTAATTTTAATTGCAGTAGGTTTCTTTAGAGAGTTATTAGGTTCTGGAACTTTATTAGGTTTTAAAGTATTGGGAGATCCAATCGAAAAAACTGGCTTATATGCAATTGGTTATGAAAATAACGGTTTTATGTTATTGTCACCAATGGCATTGATAGTTGTTGGAATCATCATTTGGATTCAAAGAACTAAGAATAAGTCATTAATCGAAGAAAATTAGACATTAAGTATTGTTCTGAACTAGTTTCAGAATTAAAAATAAAAATATGGAACATATAGAATTATTTTTCAAATCGATTTTTATAGATAACATGGTTTTTGCAACATTCTTAGGGATGTGTTCTTACCTGGCTGTATCTAAAAAAGTATCTACTGCTGTAGGTTTAGGTGCTGCTGTAATTTTTGTACTTGCAGTTACTGTACCATTAAACTGGTTGTTAGATCAATATATTTTACAAGAAGGAGCACTTTCTTGGTTAGGTGAAGACTATGCTCAATACGATTTAAGTTTCTTATCATTTATCATGTTTATTGCAACTATTGCAACTATGGTGCAATTGGTAGAAATTATTGTTGAGAAATTTTCACCATCATTATACAACTCTTTAGGTATCTTTTTACCATTAATTGCTGTAAACTGCGCAATTTTAGGAGGAAGTTTATTTATACAATCTCGAGAAATACCAACTTTAGGTTTAGCTTTAACGTATGGAGTTGGTTCAGGAATTGGATGGTTTTTAGCCATTTTAGCTATTGCTGCAATTCGTGAGAAAATTAGATATTCTAGTGTTCCACCAGCTTTAAGAGGTTTAGGAATTACTTTTATTATTACAGGTTTAATGGCTATTGGTTTTATGAGCTTTGGAGGTATGTTAACTGGAGGTGATGAAAAGAAAGAAGAGCCAAAAACAGAAGAGGCTAAGATAGAAGTTCAGAAAGAATTGAATAAAGAAGAGGATGCTAAAATAGTAGCAGAAAACACAAACTTAAATAACAATTAGAATGATATTAGCAGCAGGTACAACAGGTACAGTTATTGCAACAGTAGCAGCTTTTTTACTAATTACTTTAATATTAGTTGCTTTATTGTTGTTTGTGAAGCAGAAGTTATCTCCTTCTGGTCCAGTAACTATTACCATTAATGGAGAAAAGAAAATTGAAGTTGGTTCTGGTAGCACACTACTTACAACTTTAGGAAATGAAAAAATATTCTTACCATCAGCTTGTGGTGGTGGAGGTTCTTGTGTACAATGTGAGTGTCATGTGTTAGAAGGTGGAGGAGAAGCTCTACCAACTGAAGTACCACACTTTACAAAAAAAGAATTAAAGTCTGGAATTCGTTTAGCTTGTCAAGTGAAAGTGAAACAAGACATGAATATTACTATTCCAGAAGAAGTTTTTGGAATCAAAAAGTGGGATGCTGTTGTAGTAAGAAACTATAATGTAGCTTCATTTATTAAGGAATTTGTAGTAGAAATTCCTGAAGACATGGGTTACAAAGCAGGTGGTTATATTCAAATTGAAATACCTCCATGTGAAGTTAAGTTCTCTGATATGGATATTACAGCTCACCCAGAAGAACACGATACTCCAGATAAATTTCAAGCTGAATGGGATAAGTTTAAACTTTGGCCATTAGTAATGAAGAATACTGAAACTGTAGAAAGAGCCTATTCAATGGCTTCTTACCCTGCAGAAGGTAGAGAAATTATGTTAAATGTACGTATTGCAACTCCTCCTTTTGATAGAGCAAAAGGTGACTGGATGGATGTTAATCCTGGTGTTGCTTCATCTTATATTTTTAACTTAAAGAAAGGTGATAAGTGTGTTATTTCTGGTCCTTATGGAGAATTCTTCATTAACGAGTCAGATTCAGAAATGTTATATGTTGGTGGAGGTGCAGGTATGGCTCCAATGCGTTCTCACTTATATCACTTATTCAAAACCTTAAAAACAGGTAGAAAAGTAACTTACTGGTATGGAGGTCGTTCTAAGAGAGAGTTATTTTATTTAGACCATTTTAAAGAGTTAGAAAGAGATTTTCCAAACTTTAAATTTTACTTAGCTTTATCTGAACCAATGGAGGAGGATAATTGGAAAGTTAAAGAGAATATAGATGCTGAAGGTGATGGGTTTGTTGGTTTCATACATAACTGTGTAATCGATAATTACTTAAGTCATCATGAATCTCCAGAAGATATAGAATTATATTTCTGTGGACCACCATTAATGAATAAAGCTGTTCAGAAAATGGGTGAAGATTTTGGAATACCAGATGAACACATCAGATTTGATGATTTTGGTGGATAGTAATCCAGCATTATAAGGAACAAAAAAACCAACGTAATTAACGTTGGTTTTTTTGTTCCTTATAATTAGTTATTAAGCTAATGCCTTTTCTCGTAAAAATGTTTCTAGGTGGTATACAGGTGCTCCATTTTCTTGCTCAAATAATTTAGAAAGGTCCATTACATTTTCTATACTATCTAATTCGCACAAGAGATTAACAACTGCAGAAAGCCCATTAAAAAGTACGTCATTAGCTGTTGGGTTTTCTGGCTTTATATTATAATGACATAAAGGCGTTTTAAAACCACAAGCCTCTAAAAATACTTTCTCTATGCTTAAAATTTCTATAGGTGTATAACCATTAAATTTTCTACCTAAGTTTTGATGAACTCTACCAACATAACTTAGCTCTAAAGATCCATGATCATTAGATAAGTGTTTCCAACTATCATGATTATCTAATATGTTTCCTACTGCACAAGCTGCACAATCTTCTGGATTTAGGTTATTATTATGGTAGGCGTTGTATAATTTAACTAAGGCCTGTTCTAATCTTTTAGAAGTCTTCATCATCATTTAATTTTGCTTTCTAAAGATAAGAAATCTTTAAAATGATTTCAAATATTGAAAGTTAAATTATCAATCTAAATTGTATTCAATCTATTTTTATGTACTTCGTTTAAATTGTATTTTTGAACAACAAAAGCCACTTCATGAAAAGTATTGAGAAGATTCTTTTTAAAAAGAATTATGTCAAAATAAAACTAAATAAAATTGCCACAAATCATTTAGAGTTAAAGGCAAAAATTAATGGTGTTAAAGGAAGTTTTATTCTTGATACTGGTGCTTCTAATTCATGTGTAGGTTTAGATTTAATAAGTTTCTTTAAATTAGATGCAGAAGAAAGTGAAACTAAAGCAGCTGGTGCAGGTGCTACAGGAATGGAAACTCAACAGTCTAAAGGAAATACTTTAAAAATTGGAGATTGGAAAACGAATAAAAGTCATTTAGTATTATTTAATCTGGAGCATGTTAATACAGCTTTAGTGCAACATAATGCTAAAGAAGTTCATGGTATAATAGGTGCAGATATATTACAAAAAGGTAAAGCTTTTATAGACTATAAGCAGCATGTACTTTATTTAAAGCAAATAAAAAATAAAAATAAAAACAATTAAGATGAGTTTACAAAAACAGGTAATGACCAAAATGAAAGAGGCAATGAAAGCAAAAGATGCTGTTGCTTTACAAGCTCTAAGAGCTGTGAAATCTGCTTTTTTATTAGCCAAAACTGAGTCTGGAGCTCAAGAAGAAATTTCTGAAGAACAAGAACTGAAAATTATTCAGAAGCAAGTAAAGCAAAGAAAAGATAGTGCTGCTATTTTTTTAAAGCAAGGAAGAGAAGATTTAGCAGCACCTGAATTAGCAGAGATTGCAGTTTTAGAACAGTTTTTACCAGAAGCTTTATCTGAAGAGGAAATTGAAAAAGTTGTACTTGCAACAATAGCAGATTTAAAAGCAGAAAGTATGAAAGATATGGGTAAAGTTATGGGGGTGGTTTCTAAAAAACTTTCTGGACAAGCAGATGGTAAAACTATTTCTATGTTGGTTAAAAAGAACTTAGCTTAGAAAAGTGTTTGGGCTCCATAGTTCAACTGAATAGAATATCAGATTTCGGCTCTGAGGGTTGCAGGTTTGAATCCTGCTGGAGTCACAAAACTAGAACTCAAAGTAAATTTTACTTTGAGTTTTTTTTATGAATATTCAGAAGTTAGCTCATCTACAATTAAACCATCTTCTAAAGTTTGAATAACGCCTAAAGCTGCTCTTTCTCCAGCAATCATTGCTGCATTCAAAGAACCGTTTAATAATTGATCTCCAGCTAAAAATATAGTAGATTTTAGCTTGGTTTCTGTACTAGAAATTTCATACTGTAAATTTGTAAGTTTAGGTAAAGCTTTCTTTATTTGATATCTCTTTAAGAAATGAAGATCTTCTATTTTACAATACTCTTTTAATTCTTGCTTTACTTTATCAATTAGTTGGTTTTCATTTAATTGATGATTATTTACGATAGTGACAGACAATAATTCTTTATCACTTTTATTAGCTATATCTACACTTGTATGATAAAATATATTATTTACTAAAGAATTTTCATTAGCAATTAAACCAATAATTGGTTTTTGTATTGTTCTTTTTTCAGACTCAAAATATAAAGTTTCACAACTTTTCCACTCTGTTTCTTGATTTTTAAGATTAGAAATTAGTGAACTGGCTTCTGTTGCAATTATAGTGATATGACTTTTTATTGCTGAGTTATCTTGCAGTATAATACTACTATTCTTTACCTCCTTAACAGCTGTATTAAATAGAAAAGTAGTGTTGTTTAACTTGCCTTTAAGCTGATCTGATATGGCCTGAATTCCTTTCTTAGGTAAAACTGCTAAGCCATCACCAAACATCTTGTATACAAACTCAAACATTCTGCTAGAGGTGTCTAAATTCGGTTCCAAGAATATTCCAGAGAAAAAGGGTTTAAAAAAGTCTGAAATAATCTCTTTAGAAAAACCAAAATCTTGTAAATATTGTAATGTTGTTTTTTCGTTTTCTTTAAATATCGCTGAAACTTCTTTTTTCTTTAAAATTGTATTTAATTTTAATACTTTCAGCTTATCAGAAAAATTACCTATTGAAGAGAATAAGGTTGGAAATAGCAATGTTAATTTTCTTAAAGGATCTCCAATGGTTTGCTGTTTTCCATTTTTAAATATAGTGGCCCCAGGTAAAAATTCTTGTAATTCTAATGCTTTATAATCTAAATATTTTTTTGCTGCTGGATAAGAAGTAAGCAAAACTTGAAAACCATGATCTAGCGTGTATCCTTTATAACTATCAGATTTTACTCTACCACCAACTTTATCTGTAGCCTCTATAATTGTTGGATGATAGCCGTAATTTTCTAAAATTTGAGCAGCAATTAAACCACTAACACCTGCACCAATTATATTTATTTTATATGCTGATTTCTCCATTTTCTTCCTGTTTTTCTTTCGAATTCTTTTTAAGATAGGCAGTTAAAATTCGTTGCACATCTCTATTGTCTCTTTTTGGTTGTAAAAAGAATTGATAATCTTCTGGTTGCTGTAACTGTTCTGCTTGAGCTTTATCTATATAACCATAACCCCTGTAAGTACCATCTAAAATTAAGGTGAAACCTATTTCATTTTCATTTCTTCCAGATTCTTTTATTACCATATTTTTAGCTTCAAAACCAATTGAAGCAATTGCTTCTCGAACACGATTGTTATAATGAATTACTTTTTCTTTATCATTACAAACTCCTTTGCAGTTTTGTAAATGATAACTAAAACAGCTTTTCACATTGGTTTGTAAATGACAATATTTAGGACACAGCTCAAACTCACTACACAAACTCTCTAAAAATGCTCTGCATTCAGATATTGAATAGAAAGTCATTATTGGGTTTGGTGTAAGTTTCAACTTATTAAAAGCTAAATGCAAAATTCCTTTTTGATCTTCGTAAGAAAATAATCCAATAGCAGCATTGCTATTTTTTTGAGATCTATTAAATTTCGGAAATTTTGTTTTAATTTCTGATGATTCCAATAAAAGCGCTAAGAGTTCACTACCAGTTTCTGTGTAAGAAAGATGTGCAGTTTCTAAACACATTTCTCTTTCTTTCTTTTTCTTATCGTAAAAATGGCTAATTACTCTTTGCTTAATATTATTGGCTTTACCTACATAAATAATTTCTTTAGCGCTATTTTGAAAATAATAAACCCCAAAGGTTTCAGGTAAATTATCTACTACCTTTTTATCCAATAATGGTGGTAATGTTGCTTGACGTGAACGTGGATTTAAAAATGAATTAATGATAAAATTATCATCTCTTTCAATTAATCTTCTAAATAATTCTGTAGTTGCTTCAGCATCGCCTTTTGCTCTGTGTCTACCATTAATAGGTATATTTTCATCAATACAAATATTACCTAAACTATAAGAACGCAAACCAGGTATTATTTTTCTTGATAAACGAACTGTACAAAGTTTTTTGCGCTTAAAGTCAAAGCCTAAACTTTTGAATTCATCTCTAATAATATTGTAATCGAAATTTACATTATGTGCTACGAAAATAGTGTCTCTTGTTAGTTCTTCTACTTTTTTTGCAATTTCATGAAATTTTGGAGCATACCTAACCATTGCATTTGTAATGCCAGTTAAGTTGGTTATAAATGGTGGTATATTTTGCTCAGGATTTACAAGTGATGTAAATTCATCAATGATTTTTTTACCATCAAAAACAAATATAGAAATCTCAGTAATTTTTTGACCTTTATAGCCATTACCTGTGGTTTCTATGTCTATTACTGTATACAATTAGGCAATTATATTTTTTAAATCTGCAATGGTTTCTGTAGGATTATCACTCTTAAAAACATAGCTACCTGCAACTAACACATTTGCTCCTGCTTCAATTAAAGCGTTTGCATTTTTATTGGTAACTCCACCATCAATTTCTATTTGACAATTAGATTCTGTAAACTCAATTAAGTGTTTTAATTGACTTACTTTTTTGTAGGTATTTTCTATAAATGATTGCCCTCCAAAACCAGGATTAACGCTCATTAAACAAACCATATCTAAATCTTCTATAATATCTTCTAAAACTGCAATTGGTGTATGAGGGTTTAAGGCAACACCTGCTTTCATACCTGTAGCTTTTATAGCTTGTATTGTTCTGTGCAAGTGTGTACAAGCTTCATAATGTACAGTTAAAATATCTGCACCCAAATCTGCAAATGTTTGTATGTATTGATCTGGATTTACAATCATTAAATGCACATCAATAGTTTTGGTTGCATGTTGTTTAATTGCTTTTAATACTGGCATTCCAAAAGAGATGTTTGGTACAAAAACGCCATCCATAATATCTATGTGAAACCAATCTGCTTCACTATTATTTACCATTTCTATATCTCTTTGTAAGTTAGCAAAATCTGCTGCTAGTATTGAGGGTGCTATTAAATTACTCATTAGTATGTTGTTGTTTTTTGCAAAGATAATTAATTAGTTAATGAACTTAGTTTGAATTAAATTAAATTCTTTGTTAAAGAAGTTTAGCCCTGATTGAAGTGGCATCCTTTTTTGAAGAATGAAAAAAAGATATAACGTAAAGCAGGAAATAGCTCTAAATAAAAAACTCTCAAAAATGAATTTGAGAGTTTTAAGTTTTTATTGAGAATTTAGTTTATCCTAAATAGGTCATTAAAATTTTAGATCTAGACGTATGTTTTAATCTACGAATTGCTTTTTCTTTAATTTGACGAACACGTTCTCTTGTTAAATCGAAAGTTTCACCAATTTCTTCTAAAGTCATTGGTTGGTGTTCACCTAAACCAAAGTATAATTTTACAACATCTGCTTCTCTTGGAGTAAGCGTTTCTAATGCTCTGTTAATTTCTATACGCAAAGATTCGTGTAATAAAACTCTATCTGGGTTTGGAGACTCACCAGAGTTTAAAACGTCGTATAAATTTGAATCTTCACCTTCAATTAAAGGTGCATCCATAGAAACGTGACGTCCTGAATTTTTCATAGATTCTTTTACGTCATTAACAGTCATGTCTAGTTTTTTGGCAATCTCTTCAGGACTTGGAGGTCTTTCATTTTCTTGCTCTAAAAACGCATACATTTTATTGATTTTATTAATAGAACCAATTTTATTTAAAGGTAAACGTACAATTCTAGATTGTTCTGCTAATGCTTGTAAGATAGATTGACGAATCCACCAAACTGCATAAGAGATAAATTTAAAACCACGAGTTTCATCAAAACGTTTTGCTGCTTTAATTAAACCTAAGTTACCTTCATTAATTAAATCTGGTAATGTTAAACCTTGATTTTGATATTGCTTTGCTACAGAAACCACAAAACGTAAATTTGCTTTTGTTAATTTCTCTAATGCTCTTTGATCTCCTGCTTTAATAAGCTGAGCCAATTCTACTTCTTCATCTGCAGTAATTAAATCTACTTTACCAATTTCTTGTAAGTATTTGTCTAGGGAAGCAGTTTCTCTATTCGTAACCTGCTTTGTAATCTTAAGTTGTCTCATCTAATTCTTTCTACTTTTAAAAGAGGTGATAATCATCCTCAATTATTTATACGTTGGTTTTTAAATAAATGTTACAAAAAGTTTTTATTTTTTTATTTCTGAAAAATTTTGCTAGTAAATTGCTGTTTTATTCCCTTGGAGAATAAAATAAATTTGTGATCCAAAATATAGTTTGATATCTAATAATTTAGAGGTATCTTTGTCTCTGAAACAAAAAGAAAATCGCTTACATTTTTTGTAAGTATCATAATATTAGGTTTTTAGCTTTTTTCTAAAAACCTTTACTTTTTTTTAAAGTATCAAGCATTGATTTATTTTCAATAAAAGCTTGATAGAAAGTTGGGGGACTATCTATCATGAGTGATGTTAATCACAAAAAAAAGAGACCGTTTTTACGGTCTCTTTCATTTTACATCGATTTCTTTATTATTAGCTAGAACAACCCATTAATTTGAGAATCTATTCTATCTATAATATAACCTAAGTCTTCTTGATTTTGTACAAAGTCTAAGTTGTCTACATCTATCACCAATAATTTACCTTTGGTGTAGGTAGAAATCCAAGCTTCATACCTTTCATTTAATCTACTTAAATAGTCTATGCTAATTGAGTTTTCATACTCTCTACCTCTTTTATGAATTTGACCCACTAATGTAGAAATATCGGCTCTTAAGTAAATTAATAAATCTGGAGGTGATACCAAATTTTCCATCAACTCAAAAAGAGAACTATAATTGCTATAATCTCTATTCGTCATTAAACCCATTGCATGCAAGTTAGGTGCAAAAATATGAGCATCTTCATATATGGTTCTATCTTGTATAATGTTTTTGCCTGTTTCTCTTAGTTCTAAGATTTGGCGAAAACGACTATTTAAAAAGTAAACTTGTAAGTTAAAAGACCAACGTTCCATTTCTCCATAAAAATCATCTAAATAAGGATTTTCATCTACAGATTCAAAATGGGGTTTCCATTTATAATGTTTGGCTAATAATTTGGTTAGCGTAGTTTTACCTGCGCCTATATTTCCTGCTATTGCAACATGCATTGTATATAAGTTCTATAAGTTAAAAGGGATGCTAAATTACTAAAAATAATAGAGTAAAAAAGTTTAACAGATTAATTTATAACCAAATCCTCTGATATTCAAAATTTGAATATTTTCATCCTTTTTAAGCTTTTTTCTTAGTTTACTTATAAATACGTCCATGCTTCTTGCATTAAAGAAATCATCATTACCCCATAATTTATTTAGAATAAAGGTTCTATCTAAAACCTGGTTTTTATTTTGTTGTAAATGGAATAACAATTCTGCTTCTCTATGTGTAAGATTTTCTTTTAAGTTTTCGAATTCTAAGGTCTGTTTGGTGAAATTAAAGATGTAATTACCAATTTTAATGAGCTCAAGATTTGTTTTTAATTCTATTCTATTTAAAAGCGCTTTAATTCTTACAATTAACTCTTCCATAGAAAAAGGCTTTTTTAAATAATCATTTCCACCTAAATTAAAACCTTCTAAAACATCTGATGTTTGCGATTTTGCAGTTAAAAAAATAATGGGAATATTTTTATTCGATTCTCTTATTTCTTTTGCCAAAGTAAATCCATCTTTCTTTGGCATCATTACATCTAAAACTAAAATATCTGGCTGATTGGTTTTATAAAGGTCTAAAGCTTGCTCACCATTTTCTGCATGATCTACAATAAAATCTCTGCTTTCTAAACTCTCTCTAACTATCATGCCTAAGCTTGCTTCATCTTCGGCTAAAAGAACTTTAATTTTACTCATTAGGTATAGAAATTTTAAAAATAGTCTGACTGTTATCTGATATTAATGATAGCTTGCCTAAGTGTTTTTCAACAATTTTTTTACAGTAATACAAGCCAATTCCAAAACCTTTTACATCATGTGTGTTACCTTTTGGAACTCTATAGAATTTATCAAAGATTTTTTCTTGCTGATTTTTCTCTATGCCTAAACCATTATCAGCAATAGATATTTCTGTAGATTTTAAAATTGAGTTTATATTTATTTCAATTTCATCTCCACCATATTTTACAGCATTATCTATGAGATTAGAAATTACATTTTCAAAATGAAAAACATCTACTTGTACATATATAGGTTGTTTATTTGTAGCAAAAGTAATTTGCTTATTTGTAGCGAGTAATTTATGTTTTTGCACAATTTTTTCAGTCATTTCTACAACATCTACACTTTCTTTTTTAAGAACTAATTGTTCGCTATCTAAAGTTGCAGTTTCTAATAATTTTTCAACCATTTGATGTAGTTTTTTCAGCTGAATACTAGACATTGCTAAATACCTTTGTGTTTTTTCTTTGTCATCTATAACATTAAAATCAGATATAGCTTCTAAGGCTGTAGATACAGTTGCAATAGGTGTTTTAAATTCATGAGTTATATTACTAATTAAATCATTTTTAATACTTGCTAATTGTTTCTGTTTGTTGATTATTTTTAATAAATAAAACAAACAAGATATAATTAACAGCGATAATACAAGTGATATAAATATACCTCCAAAACTTCTTTGTAATGCTTCCAAATTCGGGTTATTGTATAGCAGCTCAAAACGTTGATTTTCTTTTACAAATGTAGATTTTGAAACCGCTAAAAAAGTTTCTGAATTTAAAACAGAATCTTTGGTTTGATGAAAAAGGGTATCACTCTTAATATGATGAAAACTTGTTTTAATATCAATTCCTTTTTTACTTAATTGATTGTCTATTAAAGAATCTATTTTGTTATAGTTTAAAGAGTTGTCGAAAAAAGAAATAAACATAGGTTTTAAATTCTTAATCAACTTAAGACTATCTGCAGATTTCTTTCCTTTAAAATATTGAATATCAGTTTTTTTACCATTTTTATCTAGAGAGAAACCATTTCTCTCATCCGTAAATTGTGTAAAAAGAATTGCAGTGTCTCTTTTTGTTTTTTTAGTTGATAATTTATCTTTACTAAGTTCATTTGCAAAATCTTTCATACCATTCATCATAGAATCTAACTGCTGCTGAGAAAGATTATCATCTGAAGTTATTTTGATGTTGCTTATTGTAAACTTTGGTTTTGTTCCTTTTTTCTTTTCTTTTCGAATGCTTTTAAAGATAGAATCATAAGAACCTTCTGTAGTGAATTTTATATCAACCTTATCTTCACTTGGTCTTAATATTGTTAAAAAATCTTTCTTTGCTAAATTGGCATAATAGATCTCTACAGCTGCATCTAAACTAAGCTGAATTTCATTTTGGACACGTTGTTTGTTTTCTTGGTAATTTTTATAATTCCAATAAATTTGAACAGCAATGGTAGTTAATATAGTTGCTGTAATAAAATAAAATATCCAAGTGTATTTTTTGGTGTTCATACAGCAAATATAAGAGGTAAAAACTATAAATACAGACGGTTAACACTCGTTAACACTCATTAACCTTAAAATACGAGTATCCTTTGCATCTTTGTGGTGTAATCAAATAATATAAATAATTATGAAAAAATTAATAACACTTTTAGTAGCATTAACTTCTTTTATTGGTTTTGCTCAATCTAAGAATATAGTTTTAGAAGATAATTACAACTATAATTCTCAGGTCAAAATAACATCACTTTCTTACAATGTAGATTCAGTAACAGAATTAGAAGAAATAGATTGGAAAGAAATTAAAAGTATCTTTAATACAAATAATGAAGATGATGTGATTAAACTGAGTTTTGCCATTAATATGGATAAACGAAAAAGTAAAAAGGTAAAAATTGCAGGTAAATTTTCTGTAGAAGGTAAAACTGATAATATAGAAGAACTCATCAAAAAATCTAAAAAAGGAGTAAAAGGATTAATTAAAGTATATAACAAATATCAAAACAAATAATTATGAAAGCGATACTAACAGGTTTAATGCTACTTTTTGTAGCTACAATTTCAGCACAAAATTTTTCAGGGAGAGCTACTTATAAAACTAGTAGAAAATCTACCATCAAATTTGGTGAAAATCAAAAAGGAATAACAGATAAAATGCAGGAAGAACTTAAGAAGCGAATGCAGAAAATGAATCAAAAAACGTTCATTTTAGAGTTTGATAAGACTACATCTATCTATAAAGAAGATGTAAAGTTAGATAATCCAAATCCGCAAGCAAGAAGAGGTGGAGTAATGGTAATGTCTTTTGGAGGTTCAGGTAGCACAGATATTTATTTCAAAAATATAAAGAATCAAAAATTTGCAAATAAAACTGCAATTATGGGTAAACCATTTTTGGTAAAAGATAAATTGAAGAAAATTAACTGGGAGCTTTCATCAGAAACCAAAAACATTGGTATGTATACTTGTTATAAAGCTACAGCTACAGAAGAAGTAGAAAATATTAAAATTAGTATGATTAATGGTGAATCTAAAGAAACTAAAACCAAAGAAACCATTACTACAACTGCTTGGTATACTACTCAAGTTCCAATTAGTAATGGTCCTAAAGACTATCAAGGTTTGCCAGGTTTAATTTTAGAAATTAATGATGGTAAAAACTTAATTGTTTGTACAGAAATTGTTTTAAATCCAGAAAAACCTGTTGTTATTGTAGAGCCAACAAAGGGTAAAGTGGTTAATCAAAAGAAGTTCTCTAAAATTCAAAAAGAGAAATCTGATGAAATGATGGAAAAGATGAGAAGTAGAAATGGGGTAGATCTTGGAAATGGAATTCAAATTAAAATGGGTGGCTAAGTGTTAAAGTTTTCATAACAGTATTAAACTTTTGTTCATTTTTTAAGTCTTAGGCATATTATACAAGTATTTTTGATTAAAATTTAAAAAAATAAACATGAAATCATTACTAACACTCTTTTTGGCATTTATCACAATTACAAGTTTTGCACAAAAAGATTTTGAAGGTCAAGCAACCTACATGTCTAAAACTACTATGGATATGAGTAGGTTTGGCAATCAGATGAGCGAGCAGCAGAAAAAGCAAATTATGGCTCGTATGAAAAACTTTTTAGAAAAAACTTATACGTTAAGCTTTAATAGAAATGAATCTTCTTTTAAAGAAGATGTTAAACTAGATGCTCCAGGATCTTCTGGTCCAAGATGGGGTGCAAGTAATGGTCAAGGTTCTATATATAAAAACCTAAAAGAACGTGAGATGATTGAAGATGTTGAGCAATTTAGCAAACGTTTTTTAGTTGTTGAGCCAATGGATCAACCAAAATGGGAATTAGGTACAGAAAGTAAAAAAATTGGTCAGTATACTGTTTATAAAGCTACAATGACCACTGTAGATAATAAAATAGATTGGGGAGGTATTTTTAGAAGAGGTAGAAGAAATCAAGCAAAAGATTCTACAAATACAGAAGATAAGGAAGAAGTTAAAATGTTGAATGTTACTGCTTGGTACACACCACAAATTCCTGTTAGTTCAGGTCCTGAATCTTACTGGGGTTTACCTGGTTTAATTTTAGAAATAAACGCAGATAGAACTACAATGTTATGTACAGAGATTATTATTAACCCTTCAGAATCTATAGAAATAGAAAAACCGAAAAAAGGGAAAAAAGTTTCTAGAGAAGAGTACAACAAAATTATCAAAGTAAAAACAGAAGAACTTAAAGAACGTTTTCAAAACAGACGTAGAGGAGGAGGAAGAGGATTTTAATATCAACTAAAACTTCTATCTAACTAAAAACACATTTACACATGAAAAAACTACTACTTATCGCCATTTTTATGGTGTCTTGGGCTACTACTGCCCAAATTAAATACTCAGGAGTTGTAAAAGATTCTATAGGTGAGCCATTAGAAATGGCAAACGTTATTGCTTTAGATACTGTTGCTAAAAGAATTGCATCTTATGGTTTTACAGACGCTAAAGGAGTTTTCAAACTAGATTTAGCAAAAAACACAGTTTATAATATTAAAATTAGTTATGTTGGTTTTAAAGAAATTAGCGAAAACATAAAAACTGGTGAAACAGATATGTCTAAAAACTACACAATGTATGAAGACAATATGTTAGAAGGGATTAATATTGTAGCAAAAATGCCAGTAACTGTTAAGGGTGATACCATTATTTACAATGCAGATTCCTTTAAAAATGGTTCTGAAAGAAAACTAAAAGATGTATTAGAAAAACTACCAGGTGTAGAAATAAATGATGCAGGCCAAATTGAAGTAGAAGGTAAAGCTGTCGAAAAAATTATGGTAGATGGTAAAGAGTTTTTTAGTGGAGATACTAAATTAGCTACAGAAAACATACCTTCTAATGCTGTAGATAAAATACAGGTATTAAGAAACTACTCTAATGTAAGCCAATTAAGTGGTGTACAAAACAATCAAGATAGAGTTGCTATAAACATTAAATTAAAAGAAGGTAAAAAGAACTTTTGGTTTGGAGATATCTCTGCAGGTGGAGGTCAATCTCAAGATGAAACTTTGTATTTGTTTCAGCCAAAATTATTTTATTACACACCAAAATATACCATCAACATTATTGGTGATGTAAATAACCTTGGTGATGTTGTTATAAGTAGAAGAGATGCTAGAAGTTTTGGAGGAAGTTTTCAAAGTCAAAGTCCTTCTAATGGAACAAATATTAGTTTGGGAGATGCAGGTATTGGTTTTTTAAATGCTGGTGCAAGAAATGCAAATAGAATAGAAACAAAGTTATCAGCATTAAACTTTAGTTATTCTCCAAACCCTAAATTAGATTTAAGCGGATTTTTAATTTGGTCTGGAAACAGCAATGGACAAAGAAATATTAATGATATTGATTATGTAGATCCTACAATTCCAGATGAATTTAGAGATACAAGAACAAACCAAACAAGTAATACTGGTTTATTTAGATTTAGTACTGTTTATAAGAAAGATTTTAACAATCAGTTAAATTATAATATTTCTGGACGTTTTTCTAACGAGTTTAGCAATGAGTCTGTAGATTCTAGAGTACTAAGTGATATTAATCAGTTCGAAAGTGCAACACCATACACTATAAATCAAGACTTTAGTTATTTCTACACAGCAAGCGAAAAAAGTATTTTTGCTTTAGAGGTAAAACATTTATTACAAGATGAAGATCCTTTTTATATAGCTTCTTTAGAAAATGATCCAAATAATAATGATGATGCAGATAATGATGGTTTTGATGATGCTGCAGAAACTTTAGGTTTAGACAGGTCTAATATGTTTTATACATTAGAGCAAGACAGAAAGGTAAAATCGAATCAATTAGATGCAAAATTAGATTACTACTATATTTTAAATCAAAAAAGTAACTTAAACTTTGTTGCTGGTACTATATTAAGTCAACAAAATTTTGATTCTCGTTTTTTCCAAATTTTAGACAATGGTGCAGAATTAGATCCTAATCCAACAATACCTGGTATTGTAGATCCTCAAACAACCAATGATACTGAGTATAATTTTACTGATATTTATGCAGGTTTAAGATATAGATTAAGATCAGGAATTTTTACTTTTACACCTGGTTTTACATTACATTCTTACAACTCAAATAATACACAATATGGTACTGAAACGTTTGAAGACAAATTCTTTAAATTATTACCAGAGTTTAATGTTATTGCACAGTTTAAGCAAAGTGAGAGTTTAAATTTTACATATAGACAACAAGTAAACTTTACAGATGTTAACCAGATTGCTAGAGGTATAGTTGCCAATAGTTACGATTCTTTCTTTTTTGGAAATTCAGAATTAATTAATGCAAGTTTTCATAATGTAAGTTTAAACTATAGAAGTTTTAATCTGTTCAACAACAGTAATGTTTTTGCTAGAGTTAATTATACTAAAACAATAGATCAAGTAAACAGGAATACAATTTTTGAACCAGGTTCTGTAGTTTCTAGTAGTAACTCTATCAACTCTCCTTTAGATAATGAAAACTTTACAGCCATATTATCTGCAGGAAAAACATTTGGAAAAATTCAAACACGTTTAGGAGGTAATTATAATTTTAATAGAAGTTATCAATTCATCAACTCTTTAGAGAATACCAATGAGAATATAAGTTATGGTTTTAATACAAGAATTGGTACTAACTTTAGAAAAGCACCAAATGTTACTTTAAGGTATAATATTAGTTTTAGCAACCAAGAAAATAGTGCAAGACCAGATATTGTTAAAACAGTTAGACATACACCATCTATAAATTTTGATGCTTACATTTGGAAATCTGTAACATTAACTTCAGATTATTCATTTACAGATCAAAGACAAAATGGTGTTTCTGCAAACTCATTTAGTTTATGGAATGCAAAATTAGCTTATAGAAAAGATAGTGATGCAAAATGGGAATATGAAGTAGTAGGGAATAACTTATTAGCAACTGGTTCACAAGCCTCAGTTAGTCAGAGTGTATTTGCATTTACATTAAATGAGAGATTTATTTTACCAAGATTCATAAGTTTTAGAGTGCGTTATCAATTATAATTCATTTAAAATCTTTAAATATAAAATGGCTCAATCTTGAGCCATTTTTTTATTTTTGTCAAATGAGTTTATTAGCATCAAAATCGCCTATTTATACAACTTTTAAAACGTTAGGTTTACTCTATCTTTTTTTTGTTGTAGGCTTGTTTTTAGATAGTTTTTACATGGTAAGAATTACTGAAAACGCACAGTTTTATGCAAATGCTTTAATGCTCATTGTATTTTTTATCACATTTTTTAAAGTAACACCAAGGTTAAAAGAACAAATGGTTTCTGCTGTTCTTATTGGTTTTTTTGGTGAGTATTTATTTTCTATTTTATTGGGTATGTATACCTATAGATTAGAAAATGTGCCACATTATATTCCTTTTGGTCATGCATTTGTATACATAGCAGTTTTATGTTTTTCGAAAGCAGCATCAATAAAAGCTAGAAGAAAACAAATTGAAACCTTTTTGATTATAGCTATTATTATTTATGCAACCTTATTTTTGGTACTTAAGAATGATGTTTTTGGTTTTGTAATGACAGTTGCAACTTTATTCATTTTACGAAATAAATCTAAAGAGCGTTTGTTTTATTTAACCATGTATGCATCTGTAGTTGTTTTAGAGTTGGTAGGCACCTATTATAAATGCTGGTTTTGGCCAAGTACAGCCTGGAGTGTAGTTCCGTTTTTACCAAGTGCAAATCCACCAAGTGGAATAAGTTTGTTTTATTTTTTACTAGACTTAGGAACTTTATGGTTGTACAAACAAAGGCACAGAGAAGCTTGGCAAAGAATGAAAGATATTCGTAAAATAAGATTGGCACCAAAAAACTAAATGCAATATTATTACGTTTACAGTTTTAGTTTCACAAAAAGTTAATCATGTCTATACAAGTAACATCAGTTTCTAAATTATATAAAGAGCAAAAGGCTCTAGATGCTATTTCTTTTTCAGCTAAGAAAGGAGAAGTTATTGGCTTTTTAGGACCAAATGGTGCAGGTAAATCTACTATGATGAAAATCTTAACAGGTTTTATTTCACCAAATTCTGGTGATGTTTTAGTTGATGACATAGATGTGATGCAAAACCCAATTGAGGCTCAAAAAACTATTGGTTATTTACCAGAACACAATCCTTTATATGCAGAAATGTATGTGAGAGAATATTTACAATTTAGAGCCCAAATTTTTAAGGTTGATAAAAAACAGATTGAGAATTGTATAGAAAGAGTTGGTTTAACTGCAGAGGCTCACAAAAAGATAAATCAACTTTCTAAAGGATATCAACAGAGAGTGGGCATTGCAGCTGCTATTTTGCATAACCCATCCGTTTTAATTTTAGATGAACCAACTACAGGTTTAGACCCTAATCAATTAGTAGAAATTAGAGCATTAATAAAAAGTTTAGGACAAGAGAAAACAATACTATTATCTACACACATAATGCAGGAAGTAGAAGCTGTTTGCGATAAAGTAATCATCATAAAAAAAGGTAAAATTTTACTTGACGAACAACTAAGTAATTTGAACCCAAAAAAGCAACAAACCATAGAAGTTGCTTTTAATTCTTTGATAGATGAAGGTGTTTTTCAACAATTACAAGATTTGAAATCTGCCAAGAATATTGGCGAAAATATTTGGCAGTTAACTTTTACTTCAGAGGATGATAAGCGTCCAAAAGTGTTTGATTTTGCACAACAAAACAATCTTCAAATTTTAGAATTGAGTGCGAAGAATAAAAATTTAGAAATGCTTTTTAGAGAAATTACAGCTTAATTCAATTTATAATTTATTTGTTGTTTATCTAAGGTTGCCAAAAGTTCTGATGAAATTTTAATTTTTGTATTTCTACTAGGTAAACTTAGTTCTATTTTCTCTTTTGCATCCCAAATTGTAAAGTTCAAACTTTGAGTTCCATTTACATTTCTTAAAATACTTTCTAGGTTTAAAATACTTTCTTCATTTACATCATCTACAGACATTTTAATGGTAATTTTTTTACAAAGTGTATCCATAATGTCATGCAATAATTTAAACTCGGTAAACTTAATTCTTGGCTCACCTTGCACACCTTCTTTGTTTGTCCATCCAGCCTGAATTGTTGCACGCACAAATAAGAAAGAATTAGGTACTAGAAAATGTTTGAACTTAAGATAATCCTCTCCAAAAACACGAAATTCATTACTATCTCCATAATCTTCTATAAAGAAAGAAGCCCAACCTTTACCTGCTTTAGAAACTCTGTGTTGTACTTCTGTAATAATACCTGCAAAAGATAAATTCATACCCACGTATTTTGCTAAATCTCCTTTAAAATATTTTAAAGAAGCATTACAAAAAATCATTTCGTTTTTAAAATCATCTAAAGGATGTGCAGAAATATAAATACCAATGACTTCTTTTTCTTGAGATAAAAGCTCCATGGTTCCCCAAGTTTCACATTCAGGAATATCTGGTTCAGGAAACTGAACTGTAGAGGTCTCACCAAACATAGAAACCTGTGCAGAATTCTCATTTTCTTGGTATTTACTACCAAATTTCATGGCACGTTCTAAAAAGGTAATCCCTTTTTCATCAGTAGCAAAATATTGAGCTCTGTGTGTATCAGAAAAAGAATCAAAAGCACCTGCTTTAATTAAACTATCAAAAGATTTTTTATTGGCAGCTCTTAAATCTACACGTTTTGCTAAATCAAAAATAGAAGTGTAATTACCATTTTCTTTACGTTCTGCAATAATAGCTCTTACAGCTGCAGCACCAACACCTTTAACAGCAGCCATTCCAAAACGAACAGCACCTTCTTGATTTACCGAAAATTTTAAATAAGATTCATTAATATCTGGCCCTAAAACCTCTAATCCCATTCGTTTACATTCTTCCATAAAGAAAGAAACAGCTTTAATATCTTTCATATTATTAGAAAGTACAGAAGCCATATATTCTGCAGGATAATGTGCTTTTAAATAAGCAGTTTGATAGGCAATCCAAGCATAACAAGTAGAGTGAGATTTGTTAAAAGCGTAACTCGCAAAGGCTTCCCAATCTTTCCAGATTTTTTCTAGCTTTTCTTCATCATGACCATTTTTACCTGCTTGCTCAATGAATTTTGGTTTCATTTTATCAAGAACCGCAATTTGCTTTTTACCCATTGCTTTACGTAAAACATCGGCTTCACCTTTGGTAAAATCTGCCAGTTTTTGCGAGAGTAACATTACCTGCTCTTGGTAAACTGTAATTCCGTAAGTTTCTGCCAAATACTCTTCCATTGCTGGTAAATCGTACTCAATATCTTCTGTTCCGTGTTTTCTGTTAATAAAACTCGGAATATATTCCATTGGTCCAGGTCTGTACAAAGCATTCATTGCAATTAAATCTGCAAAAACAGTTGGTTTTAAAGAACGCATGTGTTTTTGCATTCCTGGAGATTCATATTGAAAAATACCTACAGTTTCTCCTCTTTGGAATAATTCATAGGTTTTTTCATCATCTAAAGGAAAATTCTCAGGATCTAAATCTACATCATGTTTTGCCTTTACAATTTTTACAGTGTCCTTAATTAAAGTCAGTGTTTTTAATCCTAAGAAATCCATTTTTAACAAACCTGCAGATTCTACTACAGAGTTGTCAAATTGAGTAACATACATATCAGAGTCCTTTGCTAAAGCAACAGGAACGTAATTGGTAATATCACCAGGAGTAATAATTACACCACAAGCATGTATACCTGTGTTTCTTACAGAACCTTCTAAAATTGTGGCTTTGTTAATGGTTTCTGAAACAAGGTCTGACCCAAAAGACATGTTTCTTAGTTCTTCTACTAATTGTTTTTCTTCTGCACGTAAGCCATCAACTTTTCCTTTACTTTTTGGATCATCACCAAAAATGTTTTTTAGTTTAATTCCAGGTATAAGTTTGGCAATTCTATCTGCTTCAAAAAGTGGTAAATCTAAAACTCTGGCTGTATCTCTAATAGATGATTTTGCAGCCATTGTTCCATAAGTGATAATTTGTGCAACTTGATTTGCACCATATTTATCAATTACGTAATCCATAACTCGACCTCGACCTTCATCATCAAAATCAATATCAATATCGGGCATGGAAACACGCTCAGGATTTAAAAAACGCTCAAAAAGTAAATCGTATTTAATAGGATCTATATTTGTAATCCAAAGACAATAGGCAACCACAGAACCAGCTGCAGAACCACGACCTGGACCAACAGCAACGTCCATTTTTCTGGCTTCCCGAATAAAATCTTCTACAATTAAAAAATAACCGGGATACCCTGTTTTTTCAATTACTTCTAACTCAAAATCTAAACGTTCTTTAATTTCTTGAGTAATTTCTCCATATCTAATCTTGGCACCCTCAAAAGTTAAGTGTTTTAAGAAATTATTTTCTCCACGTTTTCCTCCATCTTCATCATCTTTTGCATCTTTAAATTCATCAGGAATATCAAATGCAGGTAATAAAACGTCTCTAGCTAACGTGAATATTTCTACCTTATCTACAATTTCTTGAATATTAATAATAGCTTCTGGCAAATCTGCAAAAAGCGTTTTCATTTCATCTGAAGACTTAAAATAGTATTCTTCATTAGGTAAACCATATCTATAACCACGACCTTTACCTTTTGGTGTAGCTTGCTTTTCACCATCTTTCACACACAATAAAATATCGTGTGCATTTGCATCTTTTTTCTCTAAATAAAAGGTATTGTTGGTAGCAACAATTTTTACATTGTGCTTTTTAGAAAATTTTAATAAGGTTTCATTTACAATTTTTTCATCTTGTTGATTATGCCTCATCAACTCAATGTAAAAATCATCTTTAAATTCTTCTTTCCACCAAAGCAAAGCTTCTTCAGCTTGTTTTTCACCAAGATTTAAAATTTTACTTGGTACTTCTCCATACAAGTTACCCGTTAAAACAATAACATCATCTTTGTACTTTTTGATGATTTCTTTATCAATTCTTGGCACATAATAAAAACCATCAACAAAGGCTATAGAAGACATCTTAGCTAAATTATGGTAGCCTTTTTTATTTTTAGCCAGTAAAACTACTTGGTAACCATTGTCTTTTTGAGATTTGTTTTTATGGTCTTCACATACATTAAATTCACAACCAATAATTGGTTTCATTGGAGTTTCTGCTGATTTGTTATGATTTAATACTGCACTAACAAAATGGAAAGAAGCCATCATGTTTGCAGTATCTGTCATAGCAACTGCAGGCATATTATCTTTAGCAGCTGCTTTTACAATGTTACCAATTTGCATGGTAGATTGTAATACAGAAAATTGTGTGTGATTGTGTAAATGCGCAAACTGTACATCTTTAAGTTCAGCTAAACCTTCAGAGGTTGATATGGTTTCTTTAGTGTCTTTTAATTTTTCTAGACGCTTACGAATTTTATCGCTCTCTTTTTTTAGGTTGATGTGTTTTAAACCAATTAATTGAATCGGTTTTGGATTTGCTTCAGAAAAGTTTTTAAAATAATCTGTATCTACATCTAATTGTTCTTTAGTAAATTCCCTAATTCGAATTAATTCTAAAAAACAACGAGTTGTAGCCTCAACATCTGCAGTTGCATTATGTGCTTCTGCAAAATCGATTCCAAATAAATGTTTGTGTAACTCTGTTAAAGTTGGCAGTTTAAATTTACCTCCTCTACCACCTGGAATTTGACATAGAAGTGCAGTTTTCTCTGTACAGGTGTCTAAAACAGGCAATTGGTTTAAGTTTGTTTTTGTGGCTAATCTATGAAACTCACAACCCATAATATTTAAATCGAACTCTACATTTTGCCCAACAACAAATTTGGTTTTCTGTAAAACTTCATTAAATAAGCGCAAACCCTCTTCTAAAGAAATACCTTCTTTTTCTGCTAGTTCTGTAGAAATTCCGTGAATTCTTTCTGCATCATAAGGAATGTTGAATCCATCAGGTTTAATTAAAAAATCATTATGTTCTAATACATTACCCATTTCATCATGCAATTGCCAAGCAATTTGTATGCATCTTGGCCAATTATCTGTGTCTGTAATTGGGGCATTCCAGCTTTTAGGTAAACCTGTAGTTTCAGTATCAAAAATTAAGTACATAGAAGATTTTATCTGATAAATTTGGAAGGTTAAAAGTACAAAATCAACAAATATTTTAAACTACGAAGTTGTGCAGACTTATCAACAAAAAAAGTCAACCCAATTAAGGATTGACTTTTTAAAATTAATTCAAATAATTTATTTTTATGCTAACTCTTCTTCTACCATTAATGAGTTAATTGCAGACTGAATTTTAATTTTCTGTCTATCTAACAATTTCTCTGTACTTGGTGCGAATTCGTTGTCTTTTAATATTTCACAATATTCGTCATAATTTGCTTTTTCACCTCTAATGGCTTCTTCTAAAATGGCTTCTTCATCATTTGAGCTGAATAACGATTTTAAAGACATCCAGTTTCTGTGCATAGATCCTGTAAAGGTTCCACTATCTTCTGGAATTTGTCCATAAGATAAAATTTCGGTTCTTAAGTTTTTGGCAAACTCACTTCTTTCTGAAGCTCTATTTTTAAAGAATATTTTTAATCTTGTACTATCTACATTTTCTGCAGCGTTTAAATACCCTTTTTCTGCATCATAATTCTTCTCTAACAATTCGTTTAATTGATTCGAAACTTTTTCACTATACTTCATAATATCATTTTCATTTTAAATTTCAACAATTTATTTTAAGATGCTTATTGTTTAACATCTGATACAAAAGTAGTTAAGATATATAGTTTGCATTTGTTCAAATGATTTGATTGTTAACGCTATCACTATTTTAGTGTTTTTTAATAATTGCTGATACTGAATATTTTATCTTCTTTTTTATTAGTTTTTATCAAAAAGAAAATCGTAAATTTGCGGTCGCTTATTACGAGATAATAAGAGTTTTAATAACCAAGGTCGAGAACCTTAAAAAATTAATAAGTATGCCAGTAAAGATTAGATTACAAAGACATGGTAAAAAAGGAAAACCTTTTTATTGGATTGTTGCTGCAGATTCACGTGCAAAGAGAGATGGACGCTATTTAGAGAAAATAGGTACCTATAATCCAAATGTAAACCCAGCTGAAATTAACTTAGATGTTGATGGTGCTGTAAAATGGTTACAGAATGGTGCTCAGCCAACTGACACTGCAAAAGCAATTTTATCTTACAAAGGAGCTATGCTAAAAAATCATTTAGCAGGTGGAGTAAGAAAAGGAGCTTTAACTGAAGAGCAAGCAGAAGAGAAATTTAAAGCTTGGTTAGAAGAAAAAGAAGGAAAAGTTTCTACTAAAGAAGAAAAATTAGCAAAAGCAGAAGCTGATGCTAAAGCAAAAGCTTTAGAAGCTGAAAAAGCAGTTAACGAAGCAAGAATTGCTGCTAATACTCCAGAAGTAGAAGAAGCAGGTGATGCTACTGAAGAAGTTGAAGCTTTAGAAGTTGCTGCTGAAGAAGGAGTTGCTGCTGCAGATTCTGAGGTTGCAGAAGAAGAAAAATCAGCTGAGTAAAACTTTTATACGATATGCGTAAAGAAGAATGTTTTTACTTAGGCAGAATCGTAACAAAATATAGTTTTAAGGGTGAGGTTGTTATCAAATTAGATACAGACGAACCTGAGTTGTACAAAAATATGGAATCAGTTTACGTCGAATTTGGCAGTAATCTGGTTCCATTTTTTATTGAAAAAAGTTCGCTGCATAAAGGAAATCAATTACGTGTTCAGTTTGAAGATGTCTACTCAGAAGAAGAAGCAGATTCCATTTTAAAATGCGGTATTTATTTACCTTTAGATTTATTACCTAAATTATCTGGAGATAAATTTTATTTCCATGAAGTAATTGGTTTTAATGTTCTAGATGCCAATTATGGTGATGTTGGTAAAATTGTACATATTAATGATAAAGCTGCACAGCCATTATTTGAAATAGATAATAATGGTAAAGAGGTATTTATACCAATGATAGATGATTTTATCAAAAAAGTAGATAGAGCAAACAAAACAATAGAAGTCGAAACTCCAGAAGGCTTAATAGAATTGTATTTAAATAGCTAATAAGTTATTTACTCTTAAGGAATATCAAAACTAAAGTTTACTCTAGCAAATTCATTTGCGTTTCCATTACTAGCTCTTTCTAGTAATAGTTCACCTTCAACAAATACTTGCACCTTTAGCTCTGATGTACTAAAGTTATTTCTAAAGGCTTCACCATCTAAAAAGTCATATTTGTAATTATCAAAAATTAACTTTAATGGTAAAGGATTACCATCTGTATCGTACTTAAATACGTATGCTTCTGCAACATCTGTAGCTAAATCAATATCATAATACGTAATCATGGCCTCATCATAATTTGGCTCTGTAGTAGTAAAAATAATTTCAATATCGTTTGTAGATGCTTCTTCTTGAGCTGCAATATCAGCAGCAGTAACTTCATCACAGGTACAACTACAAGAATACAAGATGGCTAACATAAAAATGGCTACAATTTTCTTCATAAATGTGATGTTTACTTTTCTAAAAATTTAATTTTTGATAGTACAATATTAGTTAATTTTGCTGTAACTAAAAACTTACGATTATCAAACCTTTTAATTTTAAACAATTTACAGTTCATCAAGATAAAACAGCTATGAAAGTTGGTACAGATGGTGTTCTTTTGGGTGCTTGGTGTTCTGTTACTAATAATGTTGAATCTATACTTGATATTGGTTCAGGTACAGGAGTTATTAGTTTAATGATGGCTCAACGTTCTGAAGCTTTTACAATTGATGCAGTAGAACTTGATGATGAAGCTTATGAGCAAACTGTAGAGAATTTTGAAGGTTCAGATTGGGGTGATCGCCTGTTTTGTTATCATTCTGATTTTACTGATTTTGCTAATGAAATTGCAGAGGAAGAGGAAAGTTATGATTTGGTTATATCTAATCCTCCTTTTTATTCTGATGATTTTGAAACGGATAATGAGTCTAGAAACAAAGCAAGATTCACTTCTTCTTTACCATTTGAAGATTTATTAAAAGGTGTTGCAATGATATTGAGTGATGGTGGATGTTTTTCTACCATAATTCCTAAAAAAGAGGAAAACGCATTTATAGAATTAGCAAAAAAACAAGGTTTATATGTTAATCGAATTTGTCATGTAAAGGGCAATGAGACATCTGCTGTTAAGCGCAGTTTACTAGAATTCTCTTTTCACGAAAGTATCATCGATATTCAAGAGCTAATTATAGAAACTGAAAGACATAAATACACAGAAGCCTATGTATCTTTAACAAAAGAGTTTTATTTAAAAATGTAATTAACCCCTAACATGATTAGGATTATAGCCTAAATAAGGAACTTCTCTTTCTTTAAAAATTATGCCATAATTCTCGAGCTCTTTTAAAATTGGTTCATAAACTTCTTTAAGAATTGGCAATTGAACACCAGGAGTTTTTATTTCTCCTTTTAATATTTTTAAAGCAGCAATAGCAACAGGTAAACCCACAGTTTTAGCCATTGCTGTATAGGTTTGATTTTCTCCTTTAACAACCAAACTGCTCTCTATCTGTTTTTTATTATTATTTAATTCGTAGCCAAATAAATGCTGCATAACAATCATGTCTTTGTCATCACTTTTTAGGGTCCAAGAATCTTCTAATATTTTTTGAAGGATTTGAGCAGGAGTTGCATTTTTGAGTTTCACTTTTTTCTTTGGATTAAATAAATCCAATTCAACTAATTTTTCCCACATAATATCATCTTGATCAATCTTTAAGTAAGAGCGCAATTTTAGTTCTACAGAATCAGAAGGCGAATAAGCTAAGAACAAGTTTACAAAATCACGATAACTCATGTTTTCAGAATCTTCTATGGTGTAAGAATCATCTGTCATGCCTAATTGAACAAAAATGTTCCATGCTCTAGAAAAACCAATCTTTCTAATAGTACCTCTATACATGGTTGGTATATTGTCTAAACCATACACACTTCTATATTTTAACGAATCTCTATTGGCATATGCTTCATATCTATTATTTTCTATTTTTAAGAATTCAGTTCTTCTAAATAATTTATGATAAGGAATGTATTTATAAGTACTTTCTTGAATAAACATAGCAGCTCCTCCTTGACCCGCTAAAACTACATTTCTAGGATTCCAAGTAAATTTATAGTTCCATAGGTTGGTATCACTTTCAGGAGCAACCAATCCTCCACAAAAAGATTCGAATAATAACATTTTACCTTTATTATTTCTAATAGAATCGATTACTTTCATGGCACTCATATGATCTAAACCAGGATCTAGACCTATCTCATTCATAAAAACAAGATTGTTTTCTTTGGCTTGTTCATTCAATGCTTGCATCTCTTTAGAAATGTAAGATGCAGTTACCATATGTTTTTTAAGTGTAATACAATCTTTTGCTACTTCTATATGAAATCTTGCAGGCAACATAGAAATTACTAAATCACAATTTTTAATTTCAAGCTGTCTTTGGTTATCGTTAAATACATCAAACTGAATAACATTGGTTTTTTTATGGTTGTTAACCAATTGCTTGGCATTGTTAATGTCTAAATCTCCAATCGTTAAAAACAGATTTTCTATATCTGCTTTGTCTAATAAGTATTTAATAAGAGATGAGCTTGATTTTCCAGCACCAATAATCAGAATGTTTTTCATGAAATAAAACGTATTTTTGATAGATAAACGAAGATACTATAATTGTTTAAAATTTAACAGAAACACAAAAAAATGTTTAAAAATTTAATTATTACTTGTTTTTTGGGATTGTCAGCTGTTATTCTAGGTGCTTTTGGAGCACACGCTTTAAAGGAAACTTTAAGTCCAGAAAATTTACAGAGTTTTGAAACTGCAGTTCGTTATCAAATGTATCATGTAATAGTGCTCCTTATTATAAACCTCTATGATGGATTTACAGAAAAGCAAAAAAACACTATAAGTTATCTTTTATTCTCAGGTATTATATTGTTCTCAGGATCTATCTATTGCATTCAGTTAACCTCTATAACTGCAAAATCTATTTGGTTTACAACACCTTTAGGAGGTTTGTTTTTTATAATTGCTTGGCTTTCAATGATTGTAATATTCGTAAAAAAAATAAGAAAGAATTAAATAATTCGTAAATCTTTTCTGATAATCACGTTGTTTTAAAATATTCATTAGTTTTGTTACTTATAAAAATCAAAAAATATTGATATGGTAGATACAAATACGAAATCGATTTCGTTAAATAGTCTAGGAATCAAAAATGCAACAATTCGTTATCAATTAACTTCTAACGAATTACATCAAGTAACTTTAGAGAAAGAACAAGGAGTAGAATCATCTTTAGGCGCAATTGCTGTAAATACAGGTGAATTTACAGGTCGTTCACCTATGGATCGTTTTATTGTAAAAGATGAAATTACCAAAGACGAAGTTTGGTGGAGTAACATTAATTTACCTTTTGATGAAAATAAATTCGATAGTCTTTATAATAAGGTTGTAGATTATTTATCTGAAAAAGAAATCTTTGTAAGAGATAGTTATGCTTGTGCAGACGAAAATTACAAATTAAATATTAGAGTGGTTAATGAATATCCTTGGAGCAACATGTTTGCTTACAATATGTTCTTAAGGCCAACTGAAGATGAGTTACAAAATTTCACTCCTGAATGGACAGTAATTAATGCACCAGGTTTTATGGCAGATGCTGCTGTAGATGGAACTCGTCAGCACAATTTTGCAATTTTAAATTTTTCTAAGAAAATTGCTTTAATTGGTGGTACTGGTTATACAGGTGAAATTAAAAAAGGTATTTTTTCTGCTCTTAACTTTATATTACCAGTTTATAAAAATACACTACCTATGCATTGTTCTGCAAACGTAGGTAAGGAAGGAGATACAGCTATTTTCTTTGGTTTATCTGGTACAGGTAAAACTACGTTATCTACAGATCCAAATAGAAGTTTAATTGGAGATGATGAACATGGTTGGACAGCAGAAAACACAGTTTTTAATTTTGAAGGAGGTTGTTATGCAAAAGTGATTAATTTATCACAAGAGCAAGAACCAGAAATCTTTTCTGCAATTAAAAAAGGCGCAATTTTAGAGAATGTAATTATGGATGATAATGGAGTAGTCGATTTTACAGACACTTCAATTACCCAAAATACAAGAGTTAGTTATCCTATTTATCATATAGATAATATTCAGAAACCATCAATAGGTAAAAACCCAAAAAACATCTTCTTTTTAACAGCAGATGCATTTGGCGTATTGCCTCCAATATCTAAATTAACACCTAGTCAAGCAGCTTATCACTTTATCTCTGGTTATACAGCAAAAGTGGCAGGTACAGAGGCAGGTGTAACAGAACCAGTACCAAGTTTTTCAGCTTGTTTTGGAGCACCATTTATGCCTTTGCATCCTACTAGATATGCAGAAATGCTTAGTAAGAAAATGACAGATGCAGGTGTAAACGTTTGGTTAGTAAACACAGGTTGGTCTGGAGGTAAATATGGTGTAGGTAGAAGAATGCCATTAAAATATACTAGAGCAATGATTACTGCAGTTTTAAATGGAGATTTAAAAGATTATACTTACGAAGATTACCATATTCACTCAGTATTTGGAGTTGCACAACCAAGATCTTGTCCTGGAGTGCCAACAGAATTATTAAGTCCGCGAGCAACTTGGAATAATGATGATGCTTATTACGAAACTGCTTTTAAATTATCGAATGCATTTAGAAATAACTTTAAACAGTTTGAAGAATTTGCAAGCGAAGAAATTAGAAGAGGTGGTCCTCAAAGATATGCTTATTAGTTAGCATAGTTTTTAGTTTAAATCAGAAACACCTCATTTATATGAGGTGTTTTTTGATTTAAAAAAGTATCTTTAGTTCATAAAACTTGTTTTGAATGATTAAAAAATGGTTTCAGAATATTGGTCCAGGAACTTTGGTTGCAGCTGCTTTTATTGGTCCAGGAACTGTTACATTATGCACAACAGCAGGTGTAAATTTCGGTTTCAATTTACTTTGGGCAATGTTACTTTCTATAATTGCAACCATTGTTTTACAAGAAATGGCTGCAAGGTTGGGAATCATAGCGCAAAAAGGTTTGTCTGAAGTAATCAGAGAAGAAATTAAAGTTCCATTTTTAAAACAATTTATCACCTTATTAATTTTATCAGCAATTGTAATTGGTAATGCCTCTTATGAAGCAGGTAATATTAGTGGGGGAATTCTTGGCTTAGAAACTATTCTTGGAGAAATCTCTTATAACATAGGCGAATTATCTATTAATTTTCTAAGTATCGCTATTGGTATCATTGCATTTGTACTTTTATATATTGGGAATTACAAGTTCCTAGAAAAAGCATTGGTAACCTTAGTGATTTTAATGAGTTTTTCATTTGTAGTTACAGCAATTATTACTCAGCCAAATATAGGAGAAGTACTAAATGGCTTGTTAGTTCCTAAATTTCCAGAAAAAAGTTTACTTACCATAATTGGTTTAATAGGTACAACAGTTGTTCCTTATAATTTATTTTTACATGCCTCGCTTGTTAAAGAAAGATGGTCTCAAAAAGAAGATTTAAAACTTGCAAAAAAAGATACAATAGTATCCATTATTTTAGGAGGTTTAGTCTCTATAGCTATTATCATTTCAGCAGCTTCAATTCCTTCAAAAGATATTTTAAATGCAGCAGATTTAGCAAAAGGTTTAGCGCCTTTATATGGAGAATTTGCAAAATATTTTCTGGCACTAGGTTTGTTTGCAGCAGGTATTACTTCTGCAATTACAGCTCCTTTAGCAGCTGCTTATGTAGCTAAAGGTTGCTTAGGCTTTAAAGGAGGCTTGCAATCTAAATGGTTTAGATTGGTATGGATGATTATTCTGTTTTTAGGTGTTTTGTTTTCGTCAATAGGAATAAAACCTATAGAAATTATAAAATTTGCTCAAATTGCAAATGGCATGCTTTTGCCAATTATAGCTGGTATTTTACTGTGGATAATGAATAAGAAAAATGTTCTTGGAATTCATGTAAATAGCAAAACACAAAATGTTTTTGGATTTATAATTTTGCTAGTCTCAATTTTTCTTGGAGCTAAAGGAATTCTAAAGGTTTTTAATTTTATTTAAATGAAGATTGATATAAATTGTGATGTTGGAGAAGGAGAAGGTAATGAGCAGTTTCTAATGCCTTATATTTCTTCTTGTAATATTGCTTGTGGAGGTCATTTTGGTAATGTAAATACTATTGATAAAACCATACAATTGGCAATTGAGAATCAAGTTAAAATTGGTGCTCATCCTTCTTTTCCAGATAAAGAAAATTTTGGTAGAAAACTGATGAATATTTCTGATGAGGAATTAAAAGAAAGTATCAATTCTCAACTCAATTTATGTAAAGAAAGAATGTCTTTAGTTGGTGCAAAATTACATCACATAAAACCACATGGAGCATTGTATAATGCAATTGCTGTTAATGAAAAGTTGGCTGTTTTTTTTGCTAATCTTGTAAAACCATATTTAAAAGAAGCATATTTATATGTGCCCTATAATTCTGTAATAGCGAAAGTAGCTTTGAAGAAAAATATCACTATAAAATATGAAGCTTTTGCAGATAGAAATTATAATGATGATTTAACCCTTGTTTCTCGGACTAAAAATAACGCTTTGTTGGTTGATAAAAATGAAGTTTTAAATCATACTTTACATATGATTAAATATCAAAATGTGAAAACAATTTCTGATTTAGAAATACCAATAAAAGCAGATACTTTTTGCGTTCATGGAGATACAAAGAATGCTATAGAAATTGTAAAATTTATAAATAAACAACTTACCGAAAAAGGTTTTTCTATTGGTTAAACAAATATCATACAAGCAATTTGGAGCCAAAGCAATTCTTATTGAGTGGCAGTCTATTATTAGTGATGAAATATTACAAGACATCTTGCTTTTTAAATCTAAAATCAACTTAGATAAAAATATAGCAATTATTGATTTGGTTCAGGGCTATAATTCTTTAACTGTCGTTTATAAAAATGATATAATCAAATTTGAAGAAAAAGTAAATCAACTAAAAGCTATTTACCAATTACCAACCCAATTAGTGAAGCAACAATTTTATCAATGGGAAATTCCTGTATGTTATGATTTGCAATTTGGTATAGATTTAGAAGAAATGGCTACGAGTTCTAAACTTGATTTAGAAGAGATTATTCGTTTACACTCAGAAGCTTTATATCGTGTTTACTTTATTGGCTTTTTACCAGGGTTTCTGTATTTAGGAGGATTAAATTCAAACATTTTTTTTGATAGAAGACCAAACCCTAGATTAAATGTACCTAAAGGAACTGTGGCTATTGGAGGCAAACAAACAGGTATTTATCCTAATGCTTCTGCAGGTGGTTGGAATATTATTGGCAGAACTCCTATTCATTTTTTTGATGCAGAAAATGAAAACCCTTGTTTTGCAAAAGCAGGTGATTATATTAAGTTTAAAAGTATTTCAATTGAGGAATTTAAAGAATTAGAAATTGCAATTAATGAGAAGAACCATCAACCCTTAAAGACTTTATATAATGCTTAAAATTTTAAAGACGGGTTTTTTAAGCTCTATTCAAGATAAAGGTAGATTTGGTTTTGCTTCTAAAGGTGTACCAATTTCAGGAGCTATGGATGCTTATTCTGCAGATTTAGCAAATGCTATATTGAATAATGCAGAAACAGATGCAGTTATAGAAGTAACTCTAGGCAATTGTACGTTTCAGTTCTTAGCAGATACTACAATTTGCATTACAGGTGGAGATTTTACGCCAAAATTAAATGGAACTACAATTCAATTAAATAAAATTATACCTATTTTTAAAACCGATATTTTAACTTTTCAAAAAGTAAATTATGGTGTACGATGTTATTTAGCTGTTAAAGGTGGTTTTTTAACTGACCAAATATTGGGAAGTAAAAGTTATTACTCTATTATTACAAATAGCAATAGCATTCATAAAGGTGATTTATTACCTTACCATGAATTAAGAGAGATAAGTTCAAAGATTCAATCATCAATAAAAATTAATAAAAATCATTATAAAGAAACTGAAATAGCATGTTATAAAGGTCCTGAGTTTCATTCGTTAGACGATGAACAAAAGAAGTTTCTACTAGAAACAACCTTTACAATATCTAAAGATAATTCTAGAATGGGGTATAAGTTGAATGAACTTTTAGTAAATGAGTTGCCTCAATTATTAACATCGTCTGTTTTTCCTGGTACAGTTCAACTAACAAAATCGGGAACCTTAATTGTGTTAATGAGAGACTGCCAAACAACAGGTGGTTATCCTAGAATATTGCAATTAACAGAACAAGCAATTAATCAGTTAGCACAGAAAACGAGCTCAGATTCCTTTAAATTTAAGGTAAAACTCATTTGAGTTAAGATTTCGTTTTTATGAGTTAAAGGCAAAATCGGTTCTCGTATATCTTTGCAGTGTGCTTGAGCAAATGCAAAAAAATAAGTTTAACAATTAAAAATCATAAACCATGAGTAATTTATCAAATTTTATATTAGGTGCTGCAGTAGGTAGCGTTTTAGGTATTCTATATGCTCCAGATAAAGGAGAAGAAACTAGAAAAAAATTATTAGCAGAGGCTTTAGTAGCTAAAGATAAGCTAGCAGAATCTGCAGAAGAAATTAAAGATAAAGTTGGTTCTACAGTAACGAATCAAAAACAAAATTTAGAATCTCAATTAGAAAATGTAATGTCTAATGTAAGTTACAAAGCAGAAGATGTTATTACTACTTTAGAGAGAAAATTGAGTGAATTAAAAGAGAAAAACAAGCATCTTCAAAAAAACACAGTTGAAGATTTAGAAGATAAATTTAACCAAACTGTATAATATAAATGTTAGGTCAAGAAACTAAAAGTAGCACTTCAGATAGTACTATAGATATAGCAAAGAGATATTCAGAAACTTCTTACAAGTATATTAAACTTAAGATTTTTCACTTGCTTACTTCTAATATAGCTTTATTAGCTAAGGTGTTTGTAATTGGTGTCTTGTTTTTAATATCAATATTATTTTTATCAATTTCAGGAGCTTTAGCAATTGGTGAAGAATTAAAAAGTATGCCATTAGGATTTTTAAGTATTTTCTTAATTTACTTAATATTAACCTTAATTGCTTATTTATTAAGAAAGAAAATTAATAAATCTGTTATTACCTCTTTTGCAGATAAGTTTTTCAGTCAAGAAGAACCAATCAAGCCAAATGAAATTGCAAAAAAACAATCAAACTAAACTACTAATGAAACCATATCAAAATTTCGAGCAGATAGAATATGATCTAAAGGTTTTAAACCTAGAAAGAAAAATTGCCTTCGAGGAATTAAAAAGTGTAAAACAAGATTTTGAAGAAACACTTAAGCCTATGAATATTTTAGGAGGAGCTTTAAAGTTCTTAGGTAAATATGGAGCTTTATTATTAGTAAAAAAGTTCTTCAAATAGAATTAATTAAACTAAAAAAAATATTATGAAAAAAGTAATTATGACAATTATGACAGCTGCTGTATTAGTAAGTTGTGATGTAGACCAAACTAAAGAAACTAAATTACCAGAAGTAGATGTAGAAATCGAAACTGAAGCAGGACAATTACCAGCTTTTGATGTAGATTGGGCAGAAGTAAATGTTGGTACAACAACAAAAACTGTAACTGTACCTAAAGTGGTTGTAGTAATGGAAGAAGTAGAGGTAGAAGTACCTTATGTAGATGTAGATATGCCAGATGATATAAATGGTGAAAAAGAGGAGCAAACTTTAATGGTAGAAGCAGAGGTTTCTGATAAAGAACATGCTATTAAAATTAAAGAAATAAGAGCAATGAATAATAACTTAATTGTAATTTCTGAATTAACAGAAATGACATCAAGTTTAGGAGATAAAAAAATTAGAATATCTGATCAAGTAACTTTAAATGCACCAGATATGAACGTTAAATATTACGTTGTTGGTGAAAGACCAGATAGAGTATTTAATACAAAATATAAGTACTATTCAGATATGAATACCTTAAATGAAAAATTAGGAAAAGATTATAAAGTTATTTATAAGAAGTAATTTTATAATGGTTGGTTGATTTTAAAGCCTTGATATTCTTAGAATATCAAGGCTTTTTTATTACGCTACTTTTTTTAAATTTTTTTTAAAACTATTTGGAGTTATGTTATATTTCTCTTTAAAAATTTTAGAAAAATAACTTCTACTACTAAACCCAATACTGTAAACAATTTGAGAGATATTTAGGTCTGAGTTTTTAAGCATTTCTCTAGCGCTTTCTAATCGTATATGTCTTATATACTCTGTAACTGTTCTCTTATAAAAGTATTTAAACCCTTCTTGTAATTTAGCTTGTGTTAAACCAGATTTAAATGATAATTGGTTTAATGAATATTCCTTTGCAGGATTTTTTAAAATATCATTTCCAATTTTTCTTATTATTTTTAAATCGCTCTTATTAATACCTTCAGGTAATTTAGTTCCAGATAAAATTCTGTTATGTTGCTGAATGTGCATAGATAAAATCTCATAAATTCTAGCTTCAATTTTCAGAATTCTTAACATTCCTTTTGCTTTAATCTTATGCATACCATTTATAAGATCTGCCATTTTAAGATTTAAAGTTCCATAACTAGAAAATCTATTTTCATGATCAGTATCAACAAAAACTTCATAAAGTTTAGAATTTAATGTAGAAACATTTGTAGTTCTCTTCTTTAAGAAATGTTTTCTAACAATTTGAATGATGTTAACCTCCAGTTTTTCATCCTTTGGAAAAATAATATCATTATAACCTCCATCTTTATTGGTGAAAATTAAAGACTGAAATTGCCCAACTTCTTTTATGGTATTATGAATTCCGAATTTATGTTTTAGACTTCCCAAAGAAGGGTATATAAAACGAATAGGATTAAAATCTTCTTGAGACTCTACATGTAAAAAAAGTTCTTTATGAAATTTAATACTAAAATCTAATAAATTTACACCCCAATCAAAAGGGATATATCTAATTGTGCCAATTGCATTTTCGTTGTTAATAGTAAGTACAAACTCGCTCCATTGTTCAGTGACTTCACCACCAATTTCTTTTTGTAATTGATCTAAAAAGTCTTTAGGACTATCAGCATTAATTTCAATATTTATCATAATATAATTGTATTATTTAGCTAATAATTAACGAAAAACGAATATCGGTAAAGGTAGCTTAAAAATATATACGCAAGCCTGATTAGATTAATCTTAAGTTGAAATGAGTTAATAATACCTTCCGTTTAAAATTATTTTTGATTAAATCAATAAAAAATTCTATGAACATTTTTGAGCAAATAAGAAAAGATCATGATACTCAAAGAGATCTTTTAGACAAGTTAGTAAAGACATCTGGTGATACAGAAAAAAGAAATGAAATTTACACATGTTTAAAGAAGGAGTTAGAGATACATGCAGATGCAGAAGAAAGGCATTTTTACAAACCTTTAATTAGTAATGATATGATGCAAGAAAAAGCCAGACATGGTATTGCAGAACATCATGAAATAGATGAATTGATAGAGCAATTAGATGAAACAGATTACGATTCTTCTGCTTGGTTAAAAATTGCCAAACAACTAAAAGAAAAGGTAGAGCATCATTTAGAAGATGAAGAGCATAAGTTTTTTCAATTGGCAGGTAAGGTTTTTACAGAAAAAGAGAAAACTTCTTTAGCTAAAGAATATACCAATTATATGGAGCAAAATCTATAATATTATGATGAAGGTAATAGATAAATCGATTGTAAAAAGCATATTAACCAAGCCAGAAGATTCTTTGAGTTATTTTGATTTGGTTTATGTAAATGATTTCAATTTATCTATTAGCCGAATTAAAAAAGGAGAAACATTTAGTTATCAAAAAGGCAAAACGTTTGTTTCCGATAAAAACATATTAAATAGAATAGAAACGTTGGTGATACCTCCAATGTGGAAAAAAGTGCGCATTTCTGATTTAGATAATGGTCATTTACAAGCTGTAGGCAGAGATGCTAAAGGTAGAAAACAATACAGATATCACCCAAAATGGAATGCTGTTAGAAATAAAACCAAGTTTGTTAAGATGATAGATTTTGGAAAGAATCTACCGAAAATAAGAGCAAGAGTTACAAGTGATTTAAATCAGAAAAATTGGACGAAAACCAAAGTCCTAGCATTAATTGTTAAGTTATTAGAAGAAACTCATATTAGAATTGGTAACACCCAATATGCAAAGCGTAATAAAACCTATGGCATTACTACATTAAGAACAAGGCACATTAATAAAGAAAATAATAAAATTAGATTCGAGTTTGTTGGCAAAAGAGGCAAAGAACATAAGATTACTTTAAGAAATAAAAAATTGATAAAACTGGTGAATCAGTGTCAAGAAATTCCTGGTTGGAAATTGTTTCAATATTATGATGAAGATGGTGTGAAGAAAGAAATTGACAGCAGTTCAGTTAATGACTACATACATGCTATTAGTGGTGAATTATTTACAGCTAAAGATTTTAGAACCTGGTCAGCTTCACTAATTAGTTTTAATACGTTGATGGATTTTGGTATTGAGCATGATGATAATCAAAATAAAAAAAACAGATTATCTGCCATAGATATTACAGCTAAGGAGTTAGGGAATACCAGAAATGTATCTCGCAAATATTACATCCATCCTCATATATTAAAAACATATGAAGATTCTACAATTGATAAATATTTTCAGAAGGCTGAAAACGATGAGAATACTTATGCTCATTTTTCACATTCAGAAAATGCACTTATGGCTTTGTTAGAAGATTATAGTCCTGTTATAAATATGTAACTAAAATCATATGAGTCAAGGTCAATTTCATTTGAACAAAGACAAACCTTCTAAAGCCTATATCTTTGTAGTGTAAGAAAAAGAAAGCAAAAAATTGCTAGATGTTAAATGTTTCACATCTATAAAATAAATGAAGCAATCACGTAAAAATTTAAATGAGATGAGTACTTATACAGAAGAAGTTGGAAAAAAATTAAACGGATTATTAGAAAGAACATATGATGCTGAAAAAGGTTTTAAAAACGCAGCAGAAAATATTAGTAACCCAGCATTAAAGAATTATTTTAATTCAAAGGCCAAAGAAAGATATAATTTTGGGCATGAGTTAAAAGACGAAATTAAATCATTTAATCAAGAAATTGATAAAGGTGGTAGTTTAACAGGAACTGCACACAGAGCATGGATGGATATTAAAGCATTATTGTCTTTAGATAATGAAGAATCTATGTTAGAAGAATCTATTAGAGGAGAAAAAACTGCTATTGCTGATTATGATGAAGTTTTAAATGAAACTACATTACCAAGTAGTACAAAAACAGTGTTAGAAGCACAGAAAAATAAAATCCAAACAGGATTGGAAAATATTAAGTCTTTAGAGGATATACACTAGAGATTTAAGGTTGGTTGATTGATTTAGGTTGTCTGAAAAGACAACCTTTTTCTATTTTAAAAACCTACTTAATTGAGTTAAGATTAACTTTGTAAGAGTTAATAACCTCTTTAGAAAAGAGTTAATTTTACTGTAAGAGAGATAGTTATAGCAACTATTTAAATATTAACTAAAAAAACTTTAAATTATGTTACGTTGGGCAATCATTTTTATAATAATCGCATTAATTGCTGGAGTTTTAGGCTTTGGTGGAATAGCAGGTGCTGCAGCTGGAATAGCTAAAATAGTATTTGTTGTGTTTATTATTTTATTCTTAATATCATTAATTACTGGAAGAAAGAAAGTATAAATATATATATAGAGAAAAAGAAAAAGTAAAACTACTTAATCTGATAGATTAAGTAGTTTTTTTTATGCAATAAAGTTATGCTTCTTAGCATGTGCAATTGCTTCATTACTGTTGTCTAATAGTAAAAAAGCAGTATCTGTGTAGTTTTTAACTAAGTCTTTTATTCTTTGATTATTTTGATCTTTACCAACACTTCTTACATAAATCGCTTTAATTCTGTTAGGAAATTGAGTTACAGTTTCCATATAAATATCAGCATCATGTTCACCTGCATCACCAATTAAAATAAAAGGCATGTCTGTATAAGTTTTAAGGATATTTATGATTTCTTTTTGTTTCTGAGGTTTATCATTTTTCTTTTTGGAAAACATATTTCTCATAGTTCTTAGTAAAATAGCGCCTTTAGGAAAGTTGTTTTTATTCAAGAAGTATTCTAAATATCGATACATGTTCCATGGACTATGGCTTACATAAAAAAACGGATTTGCATTATCACCCGATTTTCCTGCATGCAGCAAAGTGTATAAGTTAGAGGAACCTTCTAATGCCTTTCTATTGTAGGGTGATTTAAATAACGTATTAATTAATAATTTCCATTTTAATTTAGATACGACTCCTGTATGTAAAATGGTGTCATCAATATCACTAATTACACCAAATTCGGCTTTTTTAGAAGGTATTAAAACTTCTCCTTCAAAATTATTATTGTTATTAATTTTTTGTTTAATAGCAGAATCTGTAAAAGAGATGCTGTACTTAAGCCATCCTTCTGAAGTGGTTAGCTTGTTTAAGTTTTCAATCTTTTCATCCACCAGAAAATACCCATCTTTGTCAGTTTTTGTTTTAATTTCTTGATGATTTGGTAAAGTTATAGTAAGTGTTGTGTTTTTTATTTCATCGCTCTCAAAGCGTTTATAAGAATTGACTAATAATCCAAAAACATTTTTTCTGTCTAGAGATATATTTTCATCTTCTAAAGCTCTTCCTCTAGCATAAAAATGATTATGAGTTCCATAGCTTTGAAACACTATAATTTGTAATGGATCTTTGGTGAAAATTGACATTTTTTTGTTTTAAAGGTACATATACTGCATAAAAAAAGCCACATCTAAATGTGGCTTTTTTTAACTCAAATACGCAAGAATTAGTCTTTATCGTTAATGATAATTTTTACTTCTTTCGTTTTTGTTTCTTTATTTTTATTGACATCCATAGAAACTATTTTACCAGATTTTTCTGCTTTAGCTTCAATTTCCTCAATTGTACCATTAAATGTTTCTGTTTCAGTAACAGTTTCACCATTTACGGTTTTAGTTGTAATAATAGTAGCTGCAATTAAATCGTTATTGTTAGTAGCAGTTACTTCTACATTTACTTCACTTTTAATTTCATTTAAATTAGCACCTTCTTCTGAGTGACCTCCTAAAATAGGCGCAATTACTAAACCAATTAAACAAGTTAATTTAATTAAAATGTTCATTGATGGACCAGAAGTGTCTTTAAAAGGATCTCCTACAGTATCTCCAGTCACTGCTGCTTTGTGAGCATCTGAACCTTTGTAAGTCATTTCACCATTAATTTCTACACCAGCCTCAAAAGATTTTTTAGCATTATCCCAAGCACCACCAGCATTGTTTTGAAAGATAGCCCATAATACACCAGAAACAGTAACACCAGCCATATAACCACCTAACATTTCTGCGATAGCTAACTTATCCATACCAAAAGCTAAAGGAGCAAATGCTATAATTAAAGGAAAGCCGATAGTTAATAAACCTGGTAACATCATTTCTTTTAACGATGCTTGTGTAGAGATTGCTACACATTTATCATATTCAGGTTTACCTGTTCCTTCCATAATTCCAGGAATATCTCTAAACTGTCTTCTTACTTCTTGTACCATTTCCATAGCAGCTTTACCAACAGCGTTCATTGCTAAAGCAGAAAATACTACAGGTACCATTCCTCCAACAAATAACATAGCTAAAACAGGAGCTTTAAAGATGTTGATTCCGTCAATTCCTGTAAAAGTTACATAAGCAGCAAATAGAGCCAAAGATGTTAAAGCAGCAGAAGCAATAGCAAAACCTTTACCTGTTGCAGCAGTTGTATTACCTACAGAATCTAAAATATCTGTACGTTCTCTTACAATTGGTTCTTGCTCACTCATTTCTGCGATACCACCTGCATTGTCAGAAATTGGTCCAAATGCATCAATTGCTAATTGCATAGCAGTTGTTGCCATCATTGCAGAAGCTGCAAGTGCAACACCATAAAAACCAGCAAAAGCATAAGAAGCCCAAATTGCACCTGCAAATAATAATACCGATGGAAAAGTAGAAATCATACCAGTGGCTAAACCTGCAATAATATTTGTTCCTGCTCCTGTACTAGATTGTTGAACTATTTTTAAAATTGGAGATTTACCTAGACCTGTATAATATTCTGTTACAGATGATATTACAGCACCAACAACTAAACCAACTAAAGTAGCTGCAAATACTCTCATTGATGATATTTCTTGTAAACCTTCTCCAAAGAATTCCATTTGCATGGTTTCTGGTAACATCCACGTTACAAGACCATAACATGATAAACCTACTAATACAATAGATGTCCAGTTACCTTTATTTAATGCACCCATTACTTGTGCTTCTTTAGCATCATTAGAATTAATTTTTACTAACATTGTTCCAATAATAGAAATTATAATTCCTGCTCCAGCAATTGCCATTGGTAATAAAATTGGACCAATTCCACCAAAATTATCGGTAATTGCACCACCCATATCTTTAATTACATAATTTCCTAAAACCATTGCAGCTAAAACTGTAGCAACATAAGAACCAAACAAATCTGCTCCCATACCTGCAACATCTCCTACATTGTCACCAACATTATCTGCAATTGTAGCAGGGTTTCTTGGGTCATCTTCAGGAATACCAGCCTCAACTTTACCAACTAAATCTGCTCCAACATCTGCTGCTTTTGTGTAGATACCTCCACCAACTCTAGCAAAAAGAGCAATAGATTCTGCACCTAAAGAAAAACCAGCTAAAGTTTCTAAAACTACAGTCATATCCATAGTATTTGTCCATGTGCTATCCATAAAGAAATAAAAGAAAAATATAAAGAATGCAGTTAAACCTAAAACTGCTAAACCAGCAACTCCTAAGCCCATAACTGTACCACCACCAAAAGATATTTTTAGTGCATTTGGTAAACTTGTTCTTGCTGCTTGTGTAGTTCTTACATTAGTTTTGGTTGCAATTTTCATTCCGATATTACCTGCGAATGCAGAGAATATAGCACCAAAAATAAAGGCTACAACAATTAAAATATGTGTAGTTGGTACTATAAAAGAAACAGCTGCTAGAGCTAAACTTACAACAAATACAAAGATGGCTAATAGTTTATATTCAGCACTTAAGAATGCTAAAGCTCCTTCATAAATGTAATCTGAAATTTCTTTCATTTTACCATCACCTGCATCTTGTTTCATTACCCAAGATTGTTTAATCCACATGTAGATTAAACCTAAAATAGCCATTACAATTGGCATCCAAATCATTAATTCCATATAATATTTAAATTTGATTAGTTTAAAACGGTCGCTAAAATAGGGAAATCAATGTGATAAAAAAAACCACCTTTAATTTAAAGATGGTTTATAATTTATGGTTTATTTTATCAATATGATAATTATATGGTAAAAGTGCGTTTCTTTTTATGCTCACTATTGTCATAACGTTCAATACACTCGTGGTAAATTCTAATGGCATCTTCTGCATTTCCCCAACCACCTGTATCTACTTTTTTCTCTTCTAAATCTTTGTATACTTGAAAAAAGTGTTCTATTTCTTTTAGTCTATGTGGGTTAATATCAGAGATATCTCTCTTTTTACTCCATATAGGATCTGAAACTGGTACACAGATAATTTTTTCATCTGGCCCTTTTTCATCAGTCATATAAAATACTCCAATTGGTCTAACCTCCATAACTACCATTGGGTAAGTTGGTTGATGACCTAAAACTAAAATATCTAGTGGATCTGAATCTAAAGCTAAAGTTTCTGGAATAAATCCATAATCTCCAGGGTACATCATAGATGAGAATAACATTCTATCAAAACGTATTTTATTCAGGGTAAAGTCGTACTCGTATTTATTCCTACTTCCTTTAGGAATCTCAATTAAAACATCAAAAGTTAATGATTTATTTTCGCTCATAGTGTTCTTTATTATATAAGTATTATAATATCTGCAAAAGTAGTGAAAGTGCTAGTTTATATGAAGGAATTGCTATGTTAATTTTACGCAAAGGTTTTCGGTTTTAAGCACAAAAAAAACCTTTTTGAAAAAATCAAAAAGGTTTAAATACTTATAAGCTAGTTAAAATTAAATATACATAACTTCTTTAACAGCCTTAATTACATCTTCATGATTAGGAATCCACTTTTCTAATAAAACAGGAGAATAAGGTGCAGGTGTATCTGCAGTTGTAATTCTCTTGATTGGAGCGTCTAAATAGTCAAATGCTTCATCTTGAATTCTGTAAGTAATTTCAGAAGCAACACTAGCAAATGGCCAAGCTTCTTCTAGAACTACTAATCTATTTGTTTTTTTAACTGATGCTAAAATAGCTGCATGATCCATAGGTCTTACAGTTCTTAAATCAATAATTTCTACAGAAATATTTTCTTTTGCTAATTCATCAGCAGCTTTATAAGCTTCCTTAATTATTTTACCAAAAGATACAATAGTAACATCTGTACCTTCTCTTTTAATGTCTGCAACTCCAATAGGGATAATGTATTCTCCTTCAGGAATTTCCATTTTATCACCATACATCTGTTCAGATTCCATAAAAATTACTGGATCATCATCTCTAATTGCAGCTTTTAATAAACCTTTTGCGTCATAAGGATTTGATGGTACAATAACCTTTAAACCAGGAGTATTTGCAAACCAGTTTTCAAAAGCCTGAGAGTGAGTAGCTCCTAATTGACCTGCAGAAGCAGTAGGTCCTCTAAATACAATTGGACAATTGAACTGACCACCAGACATTTGTCTGATTTTTGCAGCATTGTTTATAATTTGATCAATTCCAACCAAAGAAAAGTTAAATGTCATATATTCTACAATTGGTCTATTACCATTCATGGCAGAACCAATAGCAACACCAGCAAAACCAAGTTCAGCAATAGGAGTATCAATTACTCTTTTTTCACCAAACTCATCTAGCATACCTTTACTAGCTTTGTAAGCACCATTATATTCAGCAACTTCTTCACCCATTAAATAAATGCTTTCATCTCTTCGCATTTCTTCGCTCATTGCTTCGCAAATAGCTTCTCTAAATTGAACTGTTTTCATTTGTTTTTAGCGTATATTAAAATGAAAAACAAAAGTAAGAAATTTTGCTGTAAACAAACTACAACTTTTATTGATATCTATAGAATTATAGAGAACGCAACAAATTGTAATTTTTACCAACAATCTTTATTAATTATGGAATAATTCTTTAAAAAATATGGTATCTTTAAATTGATGAAATGTTTAATTCCTTCAACAAATTATTAAAAGATGTTTATCAAATTTAATTTAATCAGTTTAAAGAGTACATTTTTTATTGTGTATGCCTTTTTTAATCTGACTGTAGGTTATGGTCAAAAAGACACCGTAAATTGTGAAATAAAGCCTGGAGATATCGAAAAATTCAATAAGGCCTTAGTTGATGCTAAACTCCATTATTATACAAATCAAGGTAAAACAAAACTAGATTTAAAAAAGGCAGAAGAACTTTGTAATAAAGACTATTTCTATGCATTAGATGGAAAAATGATTTTAATTTCTCCAGGGCAAAAAAGTGATAGAATCGAAATTAGACAAGAAAAAGATTTAGATTTAAATACTAGAAGCGCTATGTATTTTGTTGCAACATTTGAAGATGTGCCAGATGAAAGATCTAATAAAGGTGTTACCATTGGTCAAATACATAATGACACAAAAGGAGTTAAAAGGCCTTTGTTAAGAGTTGAAATTGCTGGAGGAAATGAAATAAGAGTTATAGTTACAGAAAGTTATTTAAAAAACGAAGGAGATGTTGAAAATGATTTTTTCACCTCTTTTGACGAAAAAGATAAGATAGAATGTATCATTGAAATACTTGGTGATGGAGATGAGTTAGCTGTAGGGATTAAAAACTTAACAAAAAATGAAGCAAGAGTTATAACTTATAATGTTAGTGATTTATGGAAAACTATGGATGGAAACTTTTACTTTAAAGCAGGAGCATACACTCAAGTTGCAGGGCCAAAAACAAAAGTATCTTATGAGCAATTTAAGTTCATTTACAAATAATACATCTGTTTATTAAGAATTACTTAAAATAAATCTCAGAAACTTACGAGATTTATTTTTTTAACATAAAATTTATTATGCATGCATAGTATTTTTTAAAAAAAAACCTTAATTTTGTAGGAGTTAATAATGATAAATAATAGATTTTATGAAAATATTGGTTTGTATTAGTCACGTTCCTGATACTACTTCTAAGATTAATTTTACAGAAGGAGATACAAAATTCGATACGAATGGAGTACAATTTGTAATCAATCCTTATGATGAGTTCAGTTTAACAAGAGCAATGTGGTTTAAAGAAAAGCAAGGAGCAAGTGTAACTGTTGTTAATGTTGGTAATGCAACTACAGAACCAACTTTACGTAAAGCCTTGGCAATTGGTGCAGATGGTGCTATTCGTGTAAATACAGATGCTACAGATGGTTTATCTGTTGCAAAACAATTAGCAGAGGTTGTTAAGAATGGAGGTTATGATTTAGTTTTAGCAGGTAGAGAATCAATAGATTATAATGGAGGTATGGTTCCTGGAATGTTAGCTGCGTTAGTAGATTTTAATTTTGTAAACGGTTGTGTAGGTATGGAAGTAGATGGTACTTCAGTAACTGCTGTTAGAGAAATTGATGGAGGAAACGAAACTTTAAGCACTTCATTACCATTAGTTATTGGTGGTCAAAAAGGAATTGTAGAAGAAAAAGATTTACGTATACCTAATATGCGTGGAATTATGATGGCTCGTAAAAAACCATTAAATGTTGTAGAGCCTGTTTCAGCAGAAGACGCAACATCTATTCAATCTTTTGAAAAACCAGCACCAAAAGGTGCAGTTAAATTAATTGATGCAGATAATGTAGATGAGTTAATCAACTTGTTACACAATGAAGCTAAAGTAATTTAAACATAAAATTATCCGAAGTTTTAAAATCGGAACAAATAAAAAATAATCTTGTTGGTTTATTAGTTTGATAAAAAATCAACATATAAAACTTAAAATATATGTCAGTTTTAGTTTTCGCAGATTCAACAGAAGGGAAATTTAAGAAAAGTGCATTTGAAGTTGTTTCTTATGCCAAAAAAGTTGCTGAGCAATTAGGTAGTAATGTTGTTGCTATAACAATAAACGCCAACAATAATGAAGAGTTGTATACATATGGTGCTGAAAAAATACTTTCAGTAACTAATGATGCATTATCAACTTTTAATGCAAAAAAGTATGCTTCTGTAATTGAACAAGCAGCTTCATCAGTAGGAGCATCAGTAGTTGTTTTAGATTCAAGTATTGATACTTTACATACAGCACCATTATTAGCAGTAGCTTTAGATGCAGGTTATGCATCAAATGTAGTAGAATTACCAAGTTCAACAGCTCCTTTTACAGTAAAAAGAAAAGCTTTTTCAAATAAAGGTTTTAGTAACACAGTAATTGCTACAGATAATAAAATTATTGGGGTAGCTAAAAATTCTTATGGTGTGCATGAGAATGCAGTTTCAGGATCAACAGAAAGTTTTGATGCAGCAATTGCAGATTCAGGTGTTACTTCAGAAAAATTAGAAAGAGTAACAGGTAAAGTTACTATTGCAGATGCAGAGGTTGTGGTTTCTGCAGGTAGAGGTTTAAAAGGACCAGAAAATTGGGGAATGGTAGAAGAATTAGCTGATGTTTTAGGAGCAGCAACTGCATGCTCTAAACCAGTTTCAGATTTAGGATGGAGACCTCATGGAGAACACGTAGGTCAAACAGGTAAGCCTGTTGCATCTAACTTATATATTGCTATAGGTATTTCTGGAGCAATACAGCATTTAGCAGGTATTAATGCATCAAAAGTAAAAGTAGTTATTAACACAGATCCAGAAGCACCTTTCTTTAAAGCTGCAGATTATGGTATTGTTGGTGATGCTTTTGAAGTTGTACCAAAGTTAATAGAAAAATTAAAAGCTTTTAAACAAGCATCTTAGTTTTAAAAATAAAAAAGTTCATTAGAAAACCTACTATTCATTTAGTAGGTTTTTACTTTTTATAAAAACTGATAAAATAAAAGTTCTCAATCTATTATTTTTATTAAATTGTGCCCTCTTAAAAAAGGCTTCAAGGCCTATTTTATTTATGTTGATTGATATATGAGTTTAATACTACTTACTATTAAAGGAATTTCTTACAGTCAAACACAAAGTGGTGCTTATGCATTGGTTTTGAGTGAGATAGAAGGAACAAGAACTTTGCCTATTATTATTGGAGCCTTTGAAGCACAATCTATTGCAATAGCTTTAGAAACAGAGATAAGACCTCCAAGACCTCTTACTCACGATTTATTTAAGACCTTCTCAGATACTTTTAATATCAATATTAAAGAAGTAATTATACATAAATTAGTAGATGGTGTATTCTTTTCTAGCCTAATTTGTGAAAAAGATGGTAAAGAAGAAGTAATAGATACACGTACATCAGATGCAATTGCAATTGCAGTTCGTTTCAATGCACCAATCTATACTTACGAAAATATTTTAGATAAAGCAGGTATTTACTTAAAAGTAGAAGAAGAGCTGGCAATTGAAAATAATTTAGAGCCAAAACAAGAAGCAACTACCACTTTAGAATTTGAAGAGGAAGAAAAGATCAATTATTCAGATCTATCTTTAAAAGAATTAAATGAACAACTAGATACTGCTGTTGCTGATGAAAATTACGAATTAGCTGCAACTATTAGAGACGAAATTAGCAAGCGCTCTTAAAAACTTTATACTCATATTATGAAAAAAATACTCATTGTATTTTTCTGTATTTTCTCAATGTCAATTTTTTCACAGAATACAGAAACTGTGGTTGCAACTGCTGAAATTGTACCAAGTCAAGGTTTTTCTTTTAATAGTTTATGGAGAGGTGTCTTAGGTATGTTCTCTTTAATTGTAATTGCATTTTTATTTAGTAGTAATAAAAAAGCAATCGATTGGAAAAAAGTAGGTATAGGTTTATCAATTCAATTGTTAATTGCAATTGGTGTACTAAAAGTTGCTTTTATTCAAAAAGTATTTGAATTTATAGGTGGAATTTTCATCGAAATTTTAGAATATACCAAAGCAGGAAGTGAGTTTTTATTTTCAGGTATGGTAGGTGATGTAAATACTTTCGGATATATTTTTGCATTTCAAGTTTTACCAACTATAATTTTCTTTTCGGCTTTAACATCACTTTTATTTTATTTGGGAATTATTCAAAAAGTAGTAAAATTACTTGCATTAGCATTAAGTAAAGTATTGGGAATTTCTGGTATGGAAAGTTTATCTGTTGCAGGTAATATATTTTTAGGTCAAACAGAAGCACCATTATTAATAAAGGCTTATTTAGATAAGATGAATAGGTCAGAAATGTTGTTAGTAATGATTGGTGGTATGGCTACTGTTGCTGGTGCTGTTTTAGCAGCTTATATTGGCTTTTTAGGAGGTGGAGATAAAGCTTTAGAATTAGTATTTGCAAAGCATTTATTAGCAGCTTCAGTTATGGCAGCTCCAGGTGCAATTGTAATATCAAAAATTTTATATCCACAAACTGAAGCTGTAAATACAGATGTATCAGTATCACAAGAAAAAATTGGATCTAATATTTTAGACGCCATTGCTAATGGTACAACAGAAGGTTTAAGATTAGCAGTAAATGTAGGTGCAATGCTTTTAGTATTTGTAGCTGTAATAGCAATGATTAACGGGATCTTAGGTTGGGTAGGAGATATAACCACTTTAAATTCTTGGATGGCTACGAATACAGCTTACAATAGTTTTTCTTTAGAAGCTATTTTAGGTTATTTATTTGCTCCTCTAATGTGGATGATTGGTGTTGCTTCTGAAGATATGGCTTTAATGGGGCAACTACTGGGAATTAAATTAGCAGCAAGCGAATTTGTGGGTTATATACAATTAGCAGAATTAAAAGACGTTGCAAGTGCAACTCATTTAACTTTTAATAAGTCTATAATTATGGCTACTTATATGCTTTGTGGTTTTGCCAACTTTGCATCTATTGGTATTCAAATTGGTGGAATTGGATCGTTAGCTCCTAGTCAGCGTAAAACATTATCAGAATTTGGTATTAAAGCTTTAATAGGTGGTACAATAGCATCATTAATGTCTGCAACCATTGCAGGTATGATTATTGGATAATTAAAAATCAATATAATATTGAAAGGTTTTTTATCTTCAATTAGTTAATAACTTTTAAACATTTTTTAAAAAGCTTCAACTTTTATAGTTGAAGCTTTTTATATTTTTACACAAAGTCGAAAAAAGAATATGAAGCAGTATCATGATTTAGTAAAACACGTTTTAGAAAACGGAAATGAAAAAGGAGATAGAACAGGAACAGGTACTAAAAGTGTTTTTGGATATCAAATGCGATTTGATTTAAGTGAGGGTTTTCCAATGGTAACCACTAAAAAGCTACATTTAAAAAGTATTGTTTATGAATTGCTATGGTTTATAAAAGGAGATACTAATGTTAATTATCTACAAGAAAATGGCGTTAGAATCTGGAATGAATGGGCAGATGAAAATGGAGATTTAGGACCTGTTTATGGTCATCAATGGCGTAATTGGAATAGTGATGAGGTAGATCAATTAAAAGAAGTTATTGCAACTTTAAAGAGTAACCCAAATTCAAGAAGAATGTTGGTTTCTGCTTGGAATCCTTCTGTTTTACCAGATACATCTAAATCTTTCTCAGAAAACGTAGCTAATGGAAAAGCAGCATTACCTCCTTGTCATGCATTTTTTCAGTTCTATGTTTCTGATGGAAAATTATCTTGCCAATTATACCAAAGAAGTGCAGATATATTTTTAGGTGTGCCTTTTAATATAGCTTCTTATGCCTTATTTACAATGATGATGGCACAAGTTTGTGGTTATGAAGCAGGTGAATTCATTCACACTTTTGGAGATGCTCATATCTATAATAATCATGTAGAACAATTAGAACTGCAATTGTCTAGAGATATAAGACCTTTGCCAAAAATGAAGTTAAATTCTGCTATTACAAATATTGAAGATTTTACTTTCGATGATTTTGAATTACAAGATTATAATCCTCATCCTCATATAAAAGGTAAGGTAGCAGTATAATATAGTTGCAAAACAAAAAGAGCCTTCAATTAAATTTGAAGGCTCTTTTTGTTTTTCATAGTAGTATATTATAAACTTAAAACGCTATTTTCAGCATTAGCATAATCGTTCCAAGCAAAAGCATCTGCTTCTTGATCGTTTAAATACTTACCATCAACTACATATCTAAATTCATAAGAATTACCAGATTCTAAATCAACAGTGCCTTTAAAAGATCCGTTTTTTAATTTTTTTAATGGAGTTGCTTCTGTATTCCACTCGTTAAAGTTACCAACAACTGCAGCACTTTGTGCTTCTTCAGCAGGTAAAGTAAAGGTTACTTTACAAACTGGTTTCGTTTTCAAAAATTTCTTTTTAATAGACATAATTATCAGATTAAATTTCATTGTAAAAGTATATAAGTAGTTTTTAAGTACAAATTAAATTTACGTTAAGCCCACAGTTTTATCACTTTAATAAAATGTTGGCGAATTAAATTCATTTTTAAGAAAATTCGGGCCTATATATTAAGGGAGTGCTAAAATAAAATAGCTTTCTTAAGTGTTGATTATCAGTAAATTTACTCCGAAAACGTATTCGTGATATTTCTGTTTCCGCGAAAAAACTATAAAAACGTCAGCATAAACTGTCTTTTTAGATTATTTTTGTTTTAAACGATTTTAGTATATGATTACAATTATAGCAGCAATTGCAAAAAATAATGCACTTGGTAAAAACAACGATTTAATTTGGCATTTACCTGCAGATTTAAAACGGTTTAAAAAAGTTACAACCGGTCATCATATATTAATGGGTAGAAATACATTTGAATCTATAGGTAGACCTTTACCAAACAGAACTACAATTATTATTACTAAAAATGAAAATTACGTTCAAGAAGGTTGTTTAATAGCTAATAGTGTAGAGCAAGCTATAGAAATGGCTCATGAGGATAATCAAATTTTTATTATTGGAGGAGCTCAAGTATATGAATACGCAATGAAGCACGATTTTGCTGATGCTCTAGACATTACTTTAGTACATCATGAATTTGATGCAGATGTGTATTTTCCAGAAATTGATCCTTCAATTTGGGAAAGAGTAGAAAGAGAAGATTTTATTGCTGATGAGAAAAATAAATTTGATTATAGTTTTATCAGATATAAAAAAATAGCTAATTAATTCTAGCTCTAAAACCACCACCTAAACTCATTTTATATTTTCTTTGCGCAAATAAAAAATAGTTAAAAAGCTTGTAATTCACTTCATAGCCATAATCTATGGTTGGTTGATAATCTATAATGTTCTCATAAATATTTGGATTAAACTGAAACGAATTTTGTGCTCGTTGATTCCAAGTAAATACCCAAGCTCTATTTCTAGCCTCCATATATTTTTGCGAGTAAAAGCCTTCTGGCTGAGCAATTGAGTTTAAAAACGTTGTAAAACCTGGGTCTATTATAATTACCTCATATTCTAGGCTATCATTTGCAATTACAACAGGTTCCTCTTTCTCTATCTCAGGATTATTTAAAGGCGATGATCCACATGCATAAAATACTATGCTAATTATGCTCAAAAAGAAAAGACGTTTTATAAACTTCATATGTCTTAAAGATATTACTTTTAAACTTCATTTTAAAATATCTTTTCAAATCAAACAGATTTACAGCTATAAATCTTAATTTTAAAAAATAATTTTAGGTCATGAAACACTATTTAATTTTAGCAGTCATTTTTATCACTTTTGGCGCTTGTCAAAAAGAAGCAGTAATAACAAAAAAGGATTACAGTATTTTAAATGAACAAGCAAGAGCAACTTTAAAAGATGAAATTTTGGAAGATAGGTTTACAAATTTACTTCCAGAGTTAATGGATAAAGCAGGTTTAGATATGTGGTTGCTTATATCAAGAGAGTATAATGAAGATCCTGTTTTAAAAACAATGTTGCCTGCAACTTGGCTAAATGCTAGAAGAAGAACAATTATAGTCTTTTATAGAAACAAGAAGAACAACACCTTAGAAAGGTTAGCAGTTGCAAGGTATGATATTGGGAAAAGCATAAAATCGGCTTGGAACAAAGAAGAAGAACCAAATCAATGGAAGGCTTTAGAAAAAATTATATCAGAAAGAAATCCGAATAAAATTGGCTTAAATTATTCTACACACTTTGCTTTAGCAGATGGTTTGGTAAAAACAGATTTTGATGAACTGAGTAAAGCAATGCCAGAAACTATCACTTCAAAATTTGTTTCTGCAGAGAAACTGGGTATTGCATGGATTGAAACAAGAACCAAAAAAGAAATGCAGTTGTTTCAAAAACTGGTAAAAATAACGCATGATATTATTGATGAAGCTTTTTCAGCAAAAACAATTGAGCCAGGAAAAACATCAACTGAAGATGTAGTTTGGTTTTTAAGACAAAAAGTTACAGATTTAGGTTTAGAAACTTGGTTTCATCCCACAATTGATGTACAGAGAAATAATGAAGCTTTAAAATCTCATATCGAATCTTTTTCAAAAGGAAAGGATGAGAAAATAATTCAGAAAGGAGATTTATTACATTGCGATTTTGGAATAACTTATATTGGGTTAAATACAGATTGCCAGCAACATGCATATGTTTTAAGAGATGATGAAACAGAAGTTCCAAGTTTTTTAAAAGAAGCTTTCGTTAAAGGAAATAGAGTACAAGATATTTTAACTTCTAATATGAAAGAAGGTTTAACAGGAAATCAAATTTTGGCAAATTCACTAAATCAAGGTAAAGAAGAAGGATTAAGACCATCAATATATACACATCCTTTAGGTAAATATGGGCACAGTACAGGTACTACAATTGGTATGTGGGATTCTCAAGATGGTGTACCATTTAATGGCGATTATCCTCTACAAAAAAATACAGCTTATGCCATTGAATTAAATACCACTGTTTTTGTTGAAGAATGGAATAAGGATATTAGAATTATGTTAGAGGAAGCTGGTTTTTTTGGAGACAATACTTTTAACTATGTCAACGAAAGACAAACAGCTATTAAACCCATTAAAATTAAATAAATGAAACATCGTTGTTTTTGGGTTACAGATAGTAAACTGTATCAAGATTATCATGATTTTGAGTGGGGTGTTCCTGTTTATGATGATGAGACTCTGTTTGAGTTTTTGCTTTTGGAAACGTTTCAAGCTGGTTTAAGCTGGATTACTATTCTTAATAAAAGAGAAAATTTTAGAGCTGCTTTTGATGATTTTGACTATCAGAAAATTGCAAAATATTCAGAAGCTAAATATAATGAGTTGCTTCAAAATGCAGGTATTATTAGAAACAAACTAAAAATTAGAAGTGCAATTACAAATGCTCAATTATTTATTGAAATTCAAAAAGAGTATGGGTCTTTCTCCAATTATATTTGGAATTTTGTAAATCATGAACCCATTATAAACAAGTTTCATAACAAGAAAGATGTGCCTGCAACTACAGAATTATCAGATACAATTTCTAAAGCTTTAAAGAAAAAAGGTTTTAAATTTGTAGGCTCAACAGTTATGTATGCTTTTATGCAGGCAATTGGTATGGTTAATGATCACACCACAAATTGTTTTAAATATCCTAATTAATGCAAATATTACAAATACCTAAACAAGATTTAAAAGAAATTATATCAATCTTTAATAGAGAAATTGGTCGATTTGTATTTTTTGTTTTTGTCCTTTTTTTTGATAGTATTTATTTTGCTGAAAATATTTCAGATTCTCAAATTTGGATAAATATTTTGATGCTTGCTGGCTTTTTTAAAATGTATTTTAGATCTACACCAAGAGTTAAAGAGCTTATGATTTATGCAGTAATTTTAGGTTTTTTAGGGGAATATTTCTTCTCAAGGTTTTTAGGTATGTATACTTACAGATTAGAGAATGTACCTTTATACGTTCCTATTGGTCATGCAGCTTTATATGGTAGAATATTTATGTTTAGTAAAGCATCAGTGGTAAGGAAACATCATAAAGCTATAGAACAATTGTTTGCAATTACAATTGGTCTTTTTGCAACTATATACCTTGCCTTTTTTACAGACGTTTTTGGTTTTGTAATGACAGTTTGTGTATTTCTGTTGCTGCTAAAAAGACCTAAAGACAGATTGTTCTTTTATGCTATGTATATTTTAGTAGCTATTTTAGAAATAGGAGGTACTGCATTTGGGTGTTGGAAATGGCCAGAAACTGCATTTGGTGTTTTTGATTTTTTGCCTAGCAACAATCCTCCAAGTGGAATAAGTTTGTTTTACTTTTTGTTAGATGTTAGTTGTTTCTTTATTTACATTCAAGTACATAAAAAAGCTTGGAATCGTTTAAAAAGATCTCGTAAAAATTAATTGCCGAAAATTAACCTTATTGCAGTAAAAATAGCAATAATAAGTCCTCCATAAATTAATACTTTTTTTCCTGCACCTTTATAATAACGATTGTGGTTTCCTGTATCTTTCTTGTAGCTTAGGTAAATTAAAATACCAAAAGCTAACACAAAAAATACCATAAACATAATTCTGCCAGTAGTAAAGTAAGCATTAAAAATCATGAGGTTTATCTTTATAAGTTTTGTAAATAATAGATAATTTAGAGCTTCTTATATAAATAAGAATTTCTATATTGTTACTTGCAAAATTACAAAATTATATACCAATTCTAATCCTTTATGGATACAGAACTTTAAAACAAACCAACAAAATGAAAAATAAAATAGCTGCTGTACATGCATTTCACAGTGCATTTAAATTAAATATTCAAAATTCACCAACTGTAAATATTTCTGATGATAGAAAACAATTGCGATATGAATTAATGAAAGAAGAAAATGAAGAGTATTTAGAGGCTGCTAAAAATAATGATTTGGTAGAGGTTGCAGATGCTTTAGGAGATATGCTTTATATCCTATGTGGTACCATTATAGAACATGGAATGCAAGATAAAATTGAAGAGGTTTTTAACGAAATACAAAACTCTAACATGAGTAAATTGGGTGAAGATGGAGAGCCAATATATAGAGAAGATGGTAAAGTTTTAAAAGGGCCAAATTACTTTAAGCCTAATATTTCTAAAATTTTAGAAAAATAAATTAGTTTCTTGTAACGTAAATTTTATTGGTTATTCTCCAGCTATTATTAATTTTTTCTAAAGATAAAATATCAATGTAGGTGATGTCTTCTACTTTCATGCTAATTTTAGAACTAGCGATAGTAGCATCAACAATATCAATATTTAAAATAGTTAAGGCACAATTTTCTAAAATACGATTTTCAAGTTTTTTTCGATTTCCCCAAATTGGAAGAATATCTTTAAAATAAACGTTTTTGTAACCTGTAATATTATTGTTTTGTTTTATAGGAACTTTCATTGTTCCATGAACTGTATCAAAGGCTTTGTTTAATTTACTAATATCTCTGTAAATATACCCATCATAATAATTTTGGACTGTTTTCGTAATTTCTACAACTTCATTTTCTTCATTCTGACTCATTAGAGAAATTGACAAGAAAAGAGCAATAAAAAGTGTAAATTTAAAACGATACATACTATTATATTTGATTGAAATGTACAAAAAAAGCATCAATTTTATTGATGCTTTTTATATTTATGAGATTAAGATAAACTATACCATAACTCTCCATCCATAAGGATCTTCAGTTTTGTTAGTTTGAATATCTGTAATTAATTTTTTCAATTGCTGTGCATATGGATTTTCTAATTCAGGTAAATCAAAATCATTTTCTTGATATCCAAAACCAGCAATTGGAGAAATAACTGCAGCAGTTCCTGCTCCAAACATTTCTTTTAAGTTACCATTCTTGGCAGCTTCTACAACTTCACCAACAGAAATTTTTCTAACCTCTGTTTGTATTCCATTATCTTCTGCAATCTGTAAAATACTTTTACGAGTAATACCATCTAAGATTCTATCACTAGTTGGGCTTGTAATTAAAGTATCATTAATTCTAACAAAAATGTTCATTGCACCAGCTTCTTCTATAAATTGGTGTGTGTTATCATCTGTCCAAATTACTTGATTGTATCCTTTTTCTATTGCTAATTGAGTTGGGTAAAATTGTGCAGCATAGTTACCACCTGCTTTTGCATAACCAACACCACCATTTGCAGCTCTGGCATATTTTTCCTCAATTAATACTTTTACTTTACCAGCAAAATAAGCACCAGAAGGTGCAGTACAAATAACAAACTTGTAAGCATCTGCAGGAGATGCATGAAAACCATTACCAGTTGCAAACATAAATGGTCTAATATATAATGAACTACCTTCGTTTGTAGGTATCCAAGCACTATCTATTTCTAAAAGTTTCTTTAAACCATCCATGAAAATATCCTCAGGAATTTGAGGTATAACCAAACGTTCAGCAGATTTGTTTAAACGTTTACAATTTTCTAAAGGTCTAAAAAGCATCATGTTTCCATCAGCATCTTTGTAGGCTTTCATCCCCTCAAAAATAGATTGTCCATAATGAAAAATCTTAGCTGAAGGATCTAATGAAATTGGTGCAAAAGGCTCAACTTTTGGAGTTTGCCATTTACCATCTACAAAATCACAGGTTAACATATGATCAGAATATACGCTTCCAAAAGGTAAGTTATTAAAATCAACAGAGTCAATCTTTGATTTTTCTACGCGTTGAATTTCTATATTTGAAGTCATTTTAAGTTGAATTTTAGACTGCAAATGTACATAATTTATTTATCCAATTCTTATACAAAGACCTAGTTTTGTTGTTAAATTTGTTACTTTTGTAACAAATATGTTAAATAATTATAAGATGAAAAATATAATTCAATTATGTGTTGTTCTTTTGTTAGTAGCAACTGCCTGTAAGAGTGAAAAAACAGATAAATCTGAAACAAAAAATGCAGAGGTTGTAGCAGAAAATTACAGTTTTTTTGGTGATAAAATAAATGATGAATCAGTAATGACTTCTGATGAGATGTTAGCCAAGTTCGAAAACATGAATGTTGGAGACACTATTAACGCAAAATTTGCATCAACAATTAACGAAGTTTGTTCTAAAAAAGGTTGTTGGATGAAGTTACCTTTAGGTTCAGAAACTGAAACTATGGTTCGTTTTAAAGATTACGGATTTTTTATGCCTTTAGATTCAGCAGAGAAAGAAGTTATAGTTGCTGGTAAAGCATTTGTAAAAGAAACTTCTGTAGATGAGTTAAGACATTATGCAGAAGATGCAGGTAAAACTGAAGAAGAAATTGCATTAATTACTGAGCCAAAAAAAGAATTTGCTTTTGAAGCAAATGGCGTTTTAATGAAGAAATAATTTCTTTTGAAGAGAGAAATTATTATTACATCTGATGGTTCAACTAGTATTCACCTTCCAGATTGGGATGAACAATACCATTCCAAACATGGTGCAATACAAGAGGCAAAACACGTTTTTATAAAAACGGGTTTGTATAAATATATAGAAAAACCAGTACAGCAATTAGCAATTCTAGAAATTGGTTTTGGTACTGGTTTAAATGCATTTATAACGTCTTTAGAAGCTAAGGAGAAAAATATATCTGTTTCATATGTTGGTGTAGAAGCCTATCCAGTATCTGAAAACGAAATAGAAAGTTTAAATTATGTGTCTGAATTAAATGCCTTAGCATTTAAAAAGGATTTTGAACATATACATAAAGTTGCTTGGGAAGAAAAACATACAATTTCTGATAATTTTCAACTTTTAAAAAGAAAGCAATTTTTTGAAGATATTGATGATGTAAATGCATTTGACCTAATTTATTTTGATGCTTTTGGTGCTAAAAATCAACCGGAATTATGGACAGAAAGCATTTTTAAAAAAATGTATATTGCTTTAAAAAAAGGTGGAATTTTAACTACTTATTCTGCTAAGGGCAGTGTTAGAAGAGCTATGCAAGCAGTAGGTTTTACAGTAGAAAGATTAGAAGGGCCACCAGGAAAAAGAGAAATGCTTAGAGCAACTAAAAGCTAAATAAAACAATGGAGTTTAAAAGAAAATTTGGTAGAAAAAAAGAATCGAAACCCAAAAAAGGACTGTTTTTAGTGTTACTATTGGCTATCATTCTATTTTTATGGTTTAATGCAGAATCTCTTTTAAATTCTTTATTCAATTAATATTTGGCAACTGAAAAAATTATTTTAGGTATAGATCCAGGAACAACAATTATGGGATTTGGTCTCATAAAAATTGTGGGTAAAAAAATGGAATTTATTCAGATGAATGAATTAATTCTAAAGAAGTACGATGATCATTACTTAAAGCTTAAGTTAATTTTTGAACGAACTATAGAACTTATAGATACCTATCATCCAGATGAGATTGCAATTGAAGCGCCTTTTTTTGGTAAGAATGTGCAGTCTATGTTAAAGTTAGGTAGAGCACAAGGTGTAGCAATGGCTGCTGGTTTATCTAGAGAAGTGCCCATAACAGAATATCTACCGAAAAAAATTAAAATGGCAATTACAGGTAATGGTAATGCCAGTAAAGAGCAAGTGGCTTTAATGTTAAAATCTCTTTTAAACCTTAAAACATTGCCCAAAAATTTAGATGCAACAGATGGTTTAGCTGCAGCAGTTTGTCACTATTATAATTCAGGTAAAGTTGTGGGTGGTAAAAATTATTCTGGCTGGGCAAGCTTTGTAAAACAGAATGAAAAAAGGGTAAAGAAATGAGTGGAATATACATACATATCCCATTTTGTAAACAAGCTTGTTATTACTGCAACTTTTATTTTTCTACATCCTTAAAAAAGAAAACAGAACTTTTAGATTGTTTGGTTAAAGAAATTGAGTTGCGTAAATCTGAACTGAATAATGATATTGTAGAAACCATTTATTTTGGAGGTGGAACTCCAAGTATTTTATCAACTGAAGAAATAAATAGGCTAATTGAAGCTGTTTACAGTAATTTTGATGTTGTTGAGCATCCTGAAATTACTTTAGAAGCCAATCCTGATGATTTATCAGAAGAAAAAATAAAAGAATTGGCAGCTTCAAAAATTAATAGATTAAGTATTGGTGTACAGTCTTTTTTTGAGAGAGACTTAAAGCTAATGAACAGAGCACACAATGCAGCAGAATCTAAAAAATGCCTGCAAATTGCCACTCAATACTTTACTAATATTTCTGTAGATTTAATTTACGGAATTCCTGATTGTTCTAATGAACAATGGCAAAAAAATATTCAAACAGCTTTAAGTTATGGTGTTCCTCATATATCTAGCTATGCATTAACTGTAGAGCCAAATACGGCTTTAGAACGTTTTATAGATAAAGGTGTCATTAAAAATGTAGATGATGATAAAGCAGAAGAACAATTTCTAATTCTTACAGACGAATTAAATGCAGCTGGTTTTATTCATTATGAACTTTCTAACTTTGGTAAAGAGAATTTTTTTAGTAAAAATAACTCAGCTTATTGGTTAGGTAAATCGTATTTAGGTATTGGTCCAGCAGCTCATTCTTTTGATGGTGTTCAACGTAGTTGGAATGTGCAGAATAATACAAAATACATTAAAGATATTGTAGAAAATAAATTACCAATTCAAAGAGAAACACTTTCTGTTATTGATAGGTATAATGAATATGTTATGACTGGTTTACGCACAATTTGGGGCGTATCTTTTCCAAGAATTGAATCAGATTTTGGTAATAATTATGCAAAATACCTTAAAATGCAAGCACAGAAATATATAGATCAAGAACTGCTGTGTGTGGAAAACGATACTTTAAAAACTACTAGAAAAGGAAAGTTTTTATCAGATGGTTTGGCTTCAGATTTATTTATGCTAAACTTAAAATAATCATCAAATAAAAAATACAGAATTACAAGCAGTAATTATGAAAGCAATAATAGAATACAATTCAAGAAAAATAGAAATAGATGTTTCTAAACCTATAGATATTTCGATTGCAATAGATGTTAACAAACAAAATGTAAATGCTTGGTATTTAGAAGAGCCAAAGATTTTTCCTGAAGAGGTTGAAGGCGAAAATATATCTGTAGAAAATGGAGCAGTTGTTAATTTCAACTCTATTCATTTTAATCCTCATTCTCATATTACACACACAGAATGTGTTGGTCATATTACAAAAAAAGTACATTCTGTAAATCAAAATTTAAAGCATTATTTTCATTTAGCAGAACTAATTACAATTGCACCTATAGAGGTTGATGGTGATATGGTTATAGCAACAAAGCAGCTAAAAATGGCCTTAAGAAATAAAAAAAGAGATGCTGTGATTATTAGAACTTTGCCAAATTTAAACGATAAAAAAAGCATGCAGTATTCTAATACAAATCCTACTTATTTGTTAGAGGAAACAGCTGTGTTTTTAAAGGATAAAGGCATTAAGCATTTGTTGGTAGATCTTCCTTCTGTAGATAAAGAAAAAGATGAAGGTAAATTGTTAGCACATAATGCATTTTGGAATACAGATGGACCTTTAAGAATGGATGCTACAATTACAGAATTCATTTACGTACCAAATGATGTTGCAGATGGTGAGTATTTATTAAACCTAATGGTTGCACCTTTTGAGAATGATGCTACACCAAGCAAACCTATTTTATATAAAATTAACAAGTAAATGAAATCCAAATCATCTAAGAAAAAATACTGGTTATATACGCTTTTAATTGCTTTAATTCTTGCAATAAATAGTGCAGTGTATTCAGATATTTCTGTTGATGATTTAAAGGTTGAATATGCCAATGAACACTCTAAGTTTATAGAGATTGATGGTATGCAAGTACATTACAGAATAGAAGGAGAAGGTTTTCCAATCGTTTTAATTCATGGCACAGCATCTTCTTTACATACTTGGAATGCTTGGACTAAAGAATTAAAGAAAACCAACACCATAATTAGAATGGATTTGCCTGCTTTTGGTTTAACAGGCCCAAATAAATCTGCAGATTACTCTATAAAATCATACACCACCTTTTTAGATCAATTTTTGAACCAAATAGCAATTGATAGTTTTCATTTGGCAGGTAATTCTTTAGGAGGAAATATTGCTTGGAATTATGCAGCAGAACATCCTAATAAAGTTGATAAACTAATTTTGGTAGACGCTAGTGGATTGCCAACCAATAAACCACAACCAGCTGTGTTTAAAATGGCAAAAACGCCAGTTGTAAGTAATTTGTTTTTATATGTAACTCCAAAGTTTTTTATTAAGAAGAACATGAAAGAGGTTTATGCAGATGACACAAAAATTGCAAATGATTTAGTTAGTAGATATCATAAAATGGCATTAAGAAAAGGCAACAGACAAGCCTTTATAGATAGAGCAAGAATGGATTTTAAATTGGGCTCTAAAGCAAATATTGATAAGCTAAAAAGCATACAAAATTCAACCTTATTAATTTGGGGTGCACAAGACAATTGGATTCCTTTAGATAATGGAAAACGTATGGATAGTGTTATGCAAAACTCTAAATTGGTAGTTTTAGAAAATTCTGGCCATTTACCTATGGAAGAAAACCCAGAAGAAAGTGTAGCGATTTTAAAAGATTTTATAGAAATACGATAACGTGTTTATATATGGTTTGTTGCGTGGTTTAAGCATTAAAGTTAGCAAATAAATCACAGATAGAAAGTCCGCTAGGACTTTCGTTAATAAACAAAAACCAGCAATTAATTTTATACTGTGTTAGCCACTGATTTTTTAAATTCTAATTAATTCTTGTTATTCTCAAAATGTTAAGTTAACTTTACGTCAAGTAAACTTTACAAAAATAATATTATGTTTAAACTTTTACCACATCGTTTCAAAAGAATAGGATTGATAATTGCTCCTTCTGGTTTTTTTCTCTGGATATTAATGCAAATAGGATGGATAACTGAATTTTCTCAATTTATTGGACTTTCAAACCCAAAAATTTTAAATGTAAGTTCAGCTATTCTTGGTTTTTTCTCTTTCCTATTTGGTACTTATGCCTTAGCATTTTCTAAAGAAAAGATTGAAGATGAAATGATAAAAAATATTCGATTAAAATCATTTCAATTTGCTGCTTTTTTACAAATTTTATTTCTCATTGTAGGTTTAGCCTGGATAGGTTTTATGAAAAATCCTCCAAGAGATTCAGGTTTGATGCTATTTTTCATTTTGGCGATTTTCATTTTTTGGATTATATATATAATTCGCTTTAATTATATTATTCATATTCAAATTTATAAGTATGAAAAATAATGTAAAAGCAATAAGAAGAGTTAAAGGATTAACTCAAGAAGAACTTGCTCAATTACTTGGTGTATCTAGACAGACAGTAATTTCTATTGAGTCGAGTCGTTATGTTCCGTCTACAGTTTTATCTCTTAAGATTTCCAAATTTCTAGATAAGAATGTTGAAGAACTTTTCGAGCTAGAAAAAAGTGATTTTGATTCGAAACCAAGTAAGTCGCGCTAATTTGTGCCCAACGTGTTTACGAATATGCATCATATTTGTTATAATTTATATTCGAATTTATATTTTTAAAGCTTAGAAACAAGCTAAATTAGGATTTAAAACCACTTCTTTTTCTTAAAATACCAAACTGCACCCATAGTAACTAATACCATAATACCTAAAAGAATAAAATAGCCATATTTTATTTTTAACTCTGGTATGTATTCGAAATTCATACCATAAATTCCTGCTAAAAATGTTAATGGAATAAATATTACAGATAGAATTGTAAGTGTTTTCATTACCTCATTTAAACGATGTCCTTGTATGCTAAAAATCAAATTTATTTTGCTTTCTAGCTCTTGCAATTCAAAATCAATATTAGAAATAAGGTTATTGGTTTGTTCTTTTAACTCGCTAAAATATTTAATATCAAAATCGTTAATTTTTATTTTCTCTAATTTAATAATTGTGTCTTTTAAGCTTAAAGTCGCTTTCTTAAAATTAAACAATTCTTGTTTTCTTTTTTCAACCTTAGCAGTAAATTCTGGAGTAGGTTTTATATTTTCTGCTTCTAAAATTGTAGCACTTAATTCAGCATTTTTTTGATAAGTATCTTCGTAATTATCTACAATAGATTCCAATATTAAAAACAATAAGTAATCTGCTTTTTTTCTACGAACAATACCTTTATTGTTCTCAATTCTTTCACGAATCCAATTAAAATAATCACCATCCTTTTCTTGTATACTCCATAAAAAACCAGAAGAAATAATAAAAAACATTTGCTCTGAGTCTAATGTTCTACTTTCTGTTTTTAAAACTCTTGTACTTATAAAAACCAAATCATTCAATAAAATTACTTTATTAGAATGTTCTTTATCCATAAATAACTTTATCAAAAAATCATCTAATTTATTATTGGCTATTATTTTTTTAAAAATTTCTCTAAAGGCTAATCCATAAGTATTTAACCACTCAGTAGAAGGTGTTGTGTTGGTTAAAATAACATCAGAAATAGAGGTGTAGCAAGATTTTTCATAGCTTTTTTTAGAGTAGCTAATTAAAGAGGTTTGCTTTAAAAATTCACTTTCCATGAAAAAAATAATTGTAGATTTGGTAATATAAAGATACTTTTTAAAAATGAATATACAGCAATTAAGAGATTATTGTATCTCTAAAAAAGGGGTAACAGAACATTTTCCTTTTGATGATGTGACTCTAGTTTTTAAAGTTATGAATAAGATGTTTGCTCTTTCTGGTTTAGATAAATGGGAAAGAGGAGAAGAAAGTATCAACTTAAAATGTGATCCAGAAAGAGCAGAAGAATTACGAGGAGAATTTGAGGGGATCATTGCAGGTTTTCATATGAGTAAAAAACACTGGAATACAGTTACAATAAATACAAGCGATGTTTCAGATAATTTGGTAATAGAGCTCATCAATAATTCTTATGATTTGGTTGTAAACGGTTTGACTAAAAAAGCTCAAAAAGAATTAAAAGAGCTATAATTTTTTATATTTTAAAGGAGTAATCTTTTTAATCTCTTTAAACTTTCTATTGAAATTAGATATATTTTGAAATCCAACTTTATATGCGATATCAGCAATAGAAATTTCTTCTTTAGATTGTATCAACTTGCATGCATTTTCAATTCGTAGTTCAGTTAAAAAGCTGATATATGTTTTATTAGTTCTTCTTTTAAAATATTTACAAAAAGCATTTTTAGTCATATTAGCTACACTAGCTATATCTTCTAAATTAATAGGTTTGTGATAATTTTCTATAGTATATTCAAATACATTACGCATTTTTTTACCTTCTACGTCTGAATAATTTTTGTTGTACACAAAGTTAGAAAGTGGTTCAGTTTTCGATTTTGAAATCAATTTTAAGATTTGCAATAACAGAATAAAACGTTCTAATCTAGAGGCATGTTTTAATTTTTTAAAAAACTCAATAATTACTTTTTTGTGATTCTTTACAAGAAGACCTTGCAATGATTTTGAAAAAAAAGATTTAATTTCAGACAACTCGTCCAAATCAAAAAAAGCATTACCAAAAGAAGTTTCCGTAAAAAATAAACTCAACATTTTAGATTCACTTTTGCTATTGGGTTCACTTTTAAAAGCATGAGGTAGATTACTTCCTATAACTATAATGTCATTTTCTGTATAACTAGAAATGCTGTCACCCACTAATAAAGTACCATTGCCTTTTTCAATAAAACTTATTTGAATTTCATCATGTTGATGTAATTTGTCATAAAAAACAAATTCAATATCTTCTTGATATATCAATGCGTTGTTTTCTGGTTTTGGTATTTTAAAAGGATATACTTTCATTTAAGTAAAACTATTAGTGCTTAATTTATTTCAAAAATTCAGCAATTACTGAAGCAATTTACTTTACATCTTAGTAATACAAAAATATTCATAATTAATTTATTTTTTTCGTAAATGGATAATATACTATTAAAATTGAGTAATTTCTTCTTATTTTAATAGAATTAGGATTCATAATTTTATATCAATCAAAATAGAAGAAGATGAAAAGTAATTGGAATGGTGTAATGCCTGCAGTGTTTACTTGGCTAAAAGAATCAAAATCTGGCACTTTAGAAATTGATTTTGATGAAACACAAAAACAGGCAGCAAATATTTTAAAAACTCAAGGAAAAAATGGAAGCAGAATGAACGGACTTGTTGGTTCTGGTACTCTTGGCGAGAATAGCTATCTTAATACTAACCAGCGCCTTTCTTTACTTAAATCTCTATCTGAAGTTGCTAAAGAATATAGTGTTCCGTTAATTAGTGGAGCTTCATCAGAAACTAAAGAAGAACTTGCTAAAATTATTGAAGGGCTTGCAACAGTTGGTGTAGATACAGTAATGGTTATGCCTCCAAAAACTAAGACAGTTCCGTCTGAAAAAGAAATGTATGAGTACTATGCACTTTCTGAGGCAACTGCCAAAGATGTTGGTGTAACAATTATGCCATATAACAATCCTGATGCAGCTGGTTATCATGCGCTTTCAACTGAACTTCTTATGAAACTCTCTGTACTTCCTAATGTAACTGCTCTAAAAATATCTACGATAGATGTATCAATTATTGAAACACTGATGTTAGAGAACAAAAATTTAAAAATTTTAGCAGGTGTAGACACAGTTACTGTACATGCAGGGTTAGCTGGAGCTTGTGGTGGAATTACAGGTGTTGGTTGTATTTTTCCAAAAGCAAGTGTTACCATGCAAGAGTATGTTTCAAATGGAGAGTGGGCTAAAGCAAACAAAATTTCTCAAGCTTTAAATTCTTTATCTTATTTAGATGCCCAGCCACTTCTTATGGAGTATCTTAAGCTTGCAATGGGAATTCATTATAATGATGTTGCTGGTGGGTTACGTACTTTTGGAAAGAAATTATCAAAACAACAGATTGATGATGTTCATTCAAGATATTTGCTGGCAAAAGAAAGACTTGAAGTATTAGATTTAATAAATTGATTCTTTTAAACTATAAAAAAGAAGTTTACAAACAGGTAAATAAAATATACATAAATAAAGATGATTACAGGTAAAAACTATATAGGTAAATTATTGTCAAACAAAGGAAGTAAAAAATACCAAACCTTTAACCCAGAATTAAATCAAGAAAATCCTGTTGAATTTACAGAAGCTTCTTCAGAAGAAATTGAAGAAGCAGTTAATTTAGCATCAAAGGCTTTTCAAGAGTTCAGATTTATTTCTGGAACTAAAAAAGCTGAGTTTTTAAATGCAATTGCAGACGAAATTTTAGCTCTAGATGATAAATTAGTAGAAATGTATTGCTCAGAAACAGGTTTGCCAGAAGGAAGAGCAAAAGGAGAAAGAGGAAGAACAATTGGGCAATTAAGAAGTTTTGCAAACTTAGTTGAAGAAGGTTCTTGGGTAGAAGCAACCATAGATAAAGCGCAACCCAATAGAGAGCCAATGCCAAGGTTAGATATTCGTAAAATGAATATTCCTTTAGGACCAGTTGTGGTTTTTGGAGCTAGTAATTTTCCTTTAGCCTATTCAACTGCTGGTGGAGATACAGCAGCTGCTTTAGCAGCTGGTTGCACAGTAATTGTAAAATCTCACCCAATGCATTCAGGTACAGGTGAATTGGTGGCTTCTGCAATTATAAAGGCTGCAGAAAAAACGGGAATGCCAAATGGTGTTTTTTCAAATCTGAATTCTAGTGGAATTGAAGTAGGGCAACAATTGGTTGCCAATCCAAAAGTAAAAGCAGTTGGTTTTACAGGAAGTATAAAAGGAGGTAGAGCTTTGTTAGATTTATCAGCAAAAAGAGAAGAACCTATTCCTGTCTTTGCAGAAATGGGTAGTATCAACCCTGTTGTTATTTTACCTGAAGCTTTAGCCAATAGAAATGCTGAAATAGCAAAAACGTATGCAGGTTCCATCACTTTAGGAACTGGACAGTTTTGTACAAACCCTGGTTTAATTTTAGGGGTTAAAAGTGATGCTTTAAGCGCGTTTGTAAATCATTTATCACAAGAAATTTTAGAGATTGATCCTACTTGCATGTTACATCCAAATATTAAAAAAGGATACAATGCCAATAAAGAAAAAGTAGCTTCTCAAGAAAATGTTACTATAACAGCCAATTACGAGTCTGATGTTGCTTATAATCATGCGCAACAAGCAGTTGTTTCTGTTGATGGAAAAACGTTTCTAGAAAATTCAACTTTACATTTAGAAGTATTTGGCCCTTTTTCTATGGTAGTTCAATGTAAGAATAAAGCTGAATTAGAACAAGTAATTACAAGTTTAGAAGGACAATTAACAGGAACTATTATTTCTGATAATGATGAAATTTCGAATTATACGAATGTAATTGCAGCACTACAAAATAGGGTAGGAAGAATTATTTTTAATGGGGTTCCTACAGGGGTTGAGGTTTGTGAATCTATGGTTCATGGAGGGCCTTATCCTGCATCTACAGATAGTCGTTTTTCTGCTGTAGGTATAACATCCATAAAACGTTGGGTTCGCCCTTTTAGTTATCAAAGTTGGCCAAATAATTTATTACCAAATGAATTAAAAAATGAAAATCCACTAAACATTTTTAGAACTATAGATGGAGAAAGAACTAAAGAAAAATTATAAGGCATGAGAATTTATAAAACGTTACTGGTAGTTATTTTGTTAACTTGTTTTTACACAAATGGGCAAAATAATTGTAAAAACTCATCAGTTGAATTAGCGACATTAATTAAAATTCATCAAGATAGAAGGTCTTTTGATAGAGGTGAATATCCTTTAGGATTATATACAAGAGAATATTATAAATCGGAAGCCGATTATGCTCAAGGTCAATTACAAAATTTTGGTTGTATTAAAATGGAGGACCTTTCTGAAACTGAACAAATTTCAGCAGAATTATTAAAATTTGTATTGCAAGATAAAGTTGATTATTACAAATTTGAGCGTTTTTTAAATCCGCTATTATCAGACTCAGGTTTTCACAGTAGTTTAAATTATCAAATAAGGCCTCTCAATAATTCTTGGGCAGTAAAAGAATACTTGAAAAAGCTGAATAGCTTACCAGAATTTGTAAATCAACATTTTAAAAATTTAAGAGAAGGTTTAGAAAAAGGAGTTTCACAGCCCAAGGTAATATTTAAAGGATATGAGACTACTTATGATGATCATATTGTAGGCGATTATAATAAGAGTCCATTTTACAAACCTTTTCAGAATCTACCATCAAGTTTAAATCAAACTCAAAAAGATTCTGTTTTGAGTGCTGCAAAAGAAGTAATTGAAAAAACTGTGGTACCTCAGTTTAAAAGGATTAAAACTTTTTTTGAAACTGAATACTTACCAAACACTAGAACTACTCTAGGAGTTTCAGAAACTCCAAATGGAGCTGCTTATTATCAAAACAGAATTAACTTTTATACAACAAGTACCCAATATACTGCAGAAGATATTCATCAAATTGGATTAAAAGAAGTTGCTAGAATTAAGGCAGAAATGCAAAAAATAATTAAGGAATTAAATTTTAAAGGTTCTTTTGCAGACTTTTTTAAATTTTTAAGAACAGATGAGCAGTTTTACGCAAAAACACCTAAAGAGCTATTAATGATAGCAAGAGATATGGCAAAAAGAGTAGACGCTCAATTGCCAAAATTCTTTAAAACGTTACCAAGAAAACCATATGGAGTTGCTCCAGTACCAGATGCAATTGCGCCAAAATATACTGCAGGACGTTACATAGGAACATATAAAGAGAGCACAGAACCTGGTTATTATTGGGTAAATACTTATGATTTACCAAGTAGAACTTTATATACTTTACCTGCTTTAACTGTTCATGAAGCAGTTCCTGGACATCATTTACAAGGAAGTTTAAATAATGAATTGGGTGATTCTATTCCACAATTTCGTAAAAATTTATACTTATCTGCCTATGGAGAAGGTTGGGGATTGTATTCAGAATTTCTAGCAGATGAAATGAACATGTACACAACTCCTTATGAAAAATTCGGAAAGTTCACTTACGAAATGTGGAGAGCCTGCAGATTGGTAGTGGATACTGGAATTCATGCAAAAGGTTGGACAAGAGAACGGGTTGTAAAATACATGTCTGAAAACACTGCACTTTCTATCCTAGAAATTAATACAGAAACTGACAGGTATATTTCTTGGCCTGGGCAAGCTTTGTCTTATAAAATAGGTGAAATAAAAATTAGAGAACTTCGTAAAAAGGCAGAACTTGAATTAAAAGAGAAATTTGATATTCGAGAATTTCATGAAATTGTTTTAGAACAAGGCACAGTAACCTTAGCAATTTTAGAAAAAAGAGTCAATAATTATATTAAGAGATTAAAAAATGAGTAAGCATACGTTTGTTTGTATTGATGCACATACTTGTGGTAACCCAGTAAGAGTTATTAAAAACGGTGGCCCTGAATTAACAGGGAAAACTATGAATGAAAAGCGTTTACATTTTTTAAAAGAATACGATTGGATAAGAAAAGGATTGATGTTTGAACCTAGAGGTCATGATATGATGAGTGGTTCTATTTTGTATCCTGCTCATAACCCAGACAATGATTTTGCCATTTTATTTATAGAAACTTCAGGTTGCTTGCCAATGTGTGGTCATGGAACAATTGGAACCATAACTATAGCTGTTGAAGAAGGTTTGATACAACCAAGAGTAGCTGGAAAAATTAAAATGGAAGCTCCTGCTGGTTTAGTAGAAATTGAATATTCTGAAAAAAATAGTAAAGTAGAATGGGTAAAATTGACTAATGTAAAAAGTTATCTAGCAGCAGAAAACTTAACTGTTGATTGTCCTGAATTAGGAGAACTTACTTTTGATGTTGCTTATGGTGGTAATTTTTATGCAATTGTAGATCCTCAGAAAAACTTTAGTGGAATTCAAGATTTTACTGCAGCAAAAATCATACAGTATTCACAAGTAATCAGAGAAAGAATAAACAAGAAATATCCTAATAAATTTATTCATCCAGAAAACGAATCGATTAAAAATGTAACTCATTTATTGTGGACAGGAAATACGATTAATAAAAATTCAGATGGAAGAAATGCTGTTTTTTATGGAGATAAAGCTATCGATAGAAGCCCTTGTGGAACAGGTACATCAGCAAGATTAGCACAATTACATGCAAAAGGGAAACTAAGAGTTGGGCAAGAATTTATCCACGAAAGTTTTATAGGAAGTACTTTTATAGGTAAAGTTGAAAAAGAAACTACAATTGGAAATCAAAAAGCAATTATACCTAGTATAAAAGGTTGGGCAAAGGTTTATGGTCAGAATACCATTACTATAGATACTGAAGATGATCCTTATGCTTATGGTTTTAGTGTGATTTAGTTAATTTTATTTACAGAAATTATTAATATGAGTAAAAGTGTAATAATTGTTGGAGGAGGAATTGTAGGTTTATGTTCTGCATATTACTTACAAAAAGAAGGGCATAAGGTAACTGTAATCGATAAATCCGATTTTTCATCAGGGGCATCTTATGTTAATGCAGGTTATATTACACCTAGTCACATTATCTCTTTAGCTGCTCCAGGAATGATTAATAAAGGTGTTAAATGGATGTTTAATTCATCAAGCCCTTTTTACGTAAAGCCAAGACTGAATTACGATTTTTTAAAATGGAGTTTAAATTTTAAAAAATCTGCAACCGTTCAGAAAGTACAAAAATCAATTCCTATAATTAAAGATATAAATATTTTAAGTAGAGAATTGTATCAAGATTTAAAGAATAGCAATGAGTTTGATTTTTTTTATCAACATAAAGGTTTGTTGATGTGTTATCAAACAGATGAAGCTGGAGAAGAAGAATGGGATACAGGAAAAATAGCAATAAAAGAAGGTTTAAAAGTTGAACATCTATCTAGAGAACAAGTACATAAAATAGAACCAAATGCAGGTTTAAATATTAAAGGTGCTGTGTATTATCAATCTGATGCACATATGACCCCTAACAATTTTATGCAGCAATTAAAGACCTATTTACAAAAGAAAGGGGTTAGTATTTTAGGAAATGAAGAGGTTACAGATATAGTTACTGCAAATAATAAAGTTACATCAATTAAAACTACAAATTTAGATATTAAATCAGATGAATTTGTTTTTGCAACTGGAGCTTGGTCTCAAAATTTTGCTAAGAAATTAGGGATTAAAATTCCAATTCAAGCAGGAAAAGGATATAGTATTAATGTTAAAAAGGAAACCAATATTACATTACCAGCTATTTTAATAGAAGCAAAAGTTGCTGTAACACCAATGGATGGTTTTACAAGATTTGCAGGAACAATGGAAATTGGAGGGATTAATCATAAGATTAATAAAAAAAGGGTTGATGCAATTGCAACTGCTGCAGAAAAATACTATTCTAACCTAAAAATTGATTCAAAAGAAAAAGAAGCAACAAAATGTGGATTACGTCCTCTTTCACCTGATGGATTACCATTTATTGGCAAATCATCTAAATGTAAAAATGTAACTTTTGCAACTGGACATGCAATGATGGGTTGGAGCTTAGGCCCTGCTACTGGTAAATTGGTTTCTGAAATTATAGGTGATAAAGAATATTCATTGAATATTTATCCTTTTGCTGTGGATCGTTTTTCTTAATTTTGATATAATGTTAAAATCAGACTTAAGAAAAATATACAAACAAAAACGAAACGATTTGACTTTTGAGGAAATTAAATGTTTACAAGAAAACATCTATGCTCAAGTTTATGATTTAGATATTTCTGAAATTCAAACTGTGCATCTTTTTCTAACGCTTGTAAAATTTAAAGAGATTGATACCAATCCTATTATCAATTATTTTAGAAGTCAAAATAAAAAAATTGTAGTTTCTAAAAGTGATTTTAAAAATAGTTCCTTAACCCATTTTTATTTAGAAAAAGATACAGAAATAGAATTGAACAAATACGGAATTCCAGAACCCGTAAATGCAGTACAAGTTTCTGAAAGTAATATAGATTTAATTTTTGTGCCACTTTTAATTTCAGATGAAAGGTATTATAGAGTAGGTTATGGAAAAGGTTTTTACGATCGGTTTTTAGCAAACTGTAGAGAAGATTGCAAAAAAATAGGTTTAAATTTCTTTAAACCTATTTTTAAAATTTCTGATGTTAATGAATTTGATATTGCTTTGGATGAAGTGATTTATCCAAAATTATAATTATCTTTTTAATGACAACTACAAGTTGGGGTTGTAAAACTATTAGTTTTTAGATTTACAGGAGTTCCTTGATTATAACCCTCCATTTCAAAGTAGAATTTACTTCTTTTTTTGTTATAATTACCAATTTCGTTCATCGTGTTTACATCATATAGACGTCCATTAATCATTGTATAAATTACAGAATTAGAGTTTTTAATATCTTCTAAAGGATTTTTATCCATGATAATTAAATCTGCTAATTTGCCTTTTTCTAAAGAACCTATTTCATCAGCAGCACCAATATAATCAGCACCATTAATGGTAGCAGCTTTTAATGCTTCATGATTGCTTAATCCTCCTTGTTGTAACATCCATAATTCCCAATGAGCACCTAAGCCTTGTAATTGTCCATGTGCACCTAAATTTACTTTAACACCTTCTTTGGCTAAAGCTGTAACTGTTTCAGAAGTTAAAATATGTCCGTTTTTATATTCTTCTTCAGGAACCATAGTTCTGTGTCTAGAACGTGTGTCAACCACATATCTAGGAGTATATTTTAATAAGGTCTCATTCTCCCAAACATTATATTTTTGATACCACTCAAACTCACCATTCATTCCTCCATAATTTACAATTAATGTAGGAGTGTAACCAGTTTTACTGTTTTTCCAAAGAGATAGTACATCTTTATAAACAGGATTAACAGGAATGTTGTGTTCTATACCTGTATGACCATCAAAAATCATAGACATATTTGAGTAGAAATTAGATCCACCTTCGGGTACAACATTTACCCCCAATTCTCTTGCAGCTTGCATAATTTGCTGACGTTGTTCTCTTCTTGGTTGATTATAACTTTTAATAGACTTTGCCCCAAAAGCTTTTGTTCTTGCAATTGCAAAACGAGCATCCTCTAAGTTATTAACCACAGCTTTAAAATCTCCTTCAGCTCCATATAAAATAAAACCTGTAGAAAACATTCTAGGCCCTACTAATTGACCGCTTTTTTGTAATTCTTCTAAAGTAAAAGCAGCTGCAGTATGCACAGAAGGATCATGTGAAGTAGTAACACCAAAAGCTAAATTTGCATAGAATTGCCAATGTTTTTGTGTGCTTAAACCGTTTCTAAAAGCACCAACATGTGCATGAACATCAACAATACCAGGCATAATAGTTTTGCCATTCATTGCATACATTTTAGCATCAGAAGGTATTTTTATACTACTAGTTTTGCCTATTTTCTCAATCTTATTATTGTGGATAATAATTGTACCATCTTCAATAACTTCATCTCCATTCATAGTAATAATTCTGGCATTTTTAAATGCTATTCTACCTTCAGGAATATCTGAATTAGTTACTAATTTGATTTCGATACTAGATTCTGGGTTTTCAGCTAAATTGGTTTTTGCAAAGGGATCTGTTGAATTGTTTACAATAGATTTTTGAATATAATTACCACCTAAAGTCCAAAATATTTTATCGTTTTGAGAAGACCAATGAAGATTTATTCCTGCATTTTTAGATAAGCTTTCTACCTTAAAGGATTGTGTGTTATTGTCTAGATTTATTTCACTTCCATTAGTAACAAATGGAGCCATATACAATTTGTGTAAATGTATAAATGCAACCCATTTATTATCTGGACTTGGCACTAACCTATTTGCCAATTTAGAGGAAAAATGACTACGTTCTTCTTTTCCATTTAAATCAACACTTTTTAGTTTTTTTGTTAAACCACCAAAAAATGATCCTCCTGTTTGATACAAAATTCGTTTATCATCAGAGGTAAAAGAAGGAAACTCTCCACCTTTAGTTATTCTCTTAGCATTTGTACCATCTGCATTTGCCAAATAAATACCTGTTTTTTTAGTGTAATCATAACCTTGATCTCCATTTCCAGATTCCTTTCTATATGCAATTTTAGAGTTGTCACTATTAAAAGCAGGAGTTCTGTAAATTCCTTTTTCATTGGTGATTTTCACCAAATTAGATCCATTTAAATTTACCTTGTAAATAGCTCCTAATTCTTCATCATTCCATGTTACAAATAAAACTGATTTACCATCAGAAGAGAAATTTGGTTCAGCTTCGAAATCAGTTAATGTTGTTATTCTTGTAGGCGTTCCATTAGGTAATGTTTTTTTATAGATGTGACCTAGAGAAGTAAAAACGATGGTTTTTCCATCAGGAGATGTTTTTACATCCTTAATCATTTTAGATGCAAACTCAGGCTCAAACACTTTACGTTTTACGTGATGAGTTTTTGCCAATTTAATTTTTTCATTAATTTGGAAAGGAATATTAGTAATCTTTTTGGTGTCAATATTAATTCTATTGATTTTACCTTCACTCCATATAACAATGTCTTTATTATTAGGCATCCAAGTAAAATGAGGATATACTCCAAAAACAGCCCAAGCTTCACTTTGATCTTTACTTAAATTCTCATAAATAGGATATTCTTTACCAGTTTCCAGTTCGTGAATGTATAAGACAGATTTTGTTCTAACTCTTTTAACAAAGGCTAATAATTTACCATCTTTAGAAACTACAGGTCTTGCAGCTCCTCCTGGACCACCTGTTATTTGGTCTATTTCTCCAGTCTCAAAATTGTACCTTTTAATAACATAAATCTGTTTGTTTGGATCTTTGTTATATTGAAAAAAACCTCCTGGATACATGTCTTCAGCATAATATAAATATTTTCCATCAGGAGAAATAGATGGGTCATTTACATCTTGCTGATCATTTTTTCTTTTCGTTAATCGTAAACCAGTTGAACCAGAAAGTGGATATTGCCACATTTCTCCTGCACCCACAGAACGTTGTGAAGTATAATGTTTTCTAGCTACTAAACTTTTACCATCTGGAGTCCAAACAGCATTGTTTAAAAGTCTAAATTTTTCTTTCGTAATTGATTTTGCATTTTCTCCATTCGCTGTCATAACCCAAATATTATTTCCACCTTCAGCATCACTGGTAAAAGAAATATATTTTCCATTTGGGCTAAATCTTGGTTGAACTTCATAAGCTAATCCAGAGCGTAAAACTTCTGCATTTCCTCCAGATATTGGCATTTTATAAATGTTACCTAATAAGTCAAAAACAATGGTTTTTCCATCAGGAGAAACATCAAGATTCATCCAAGTACCTTCGTCTGTTTTTAATTGAAATGTTTTATATGACCATTCTTTATGTGGGTTGTTTACATCCCATTTCTTGGATTTTTCTCTCTCTTTTTGCGCAAAAGTCTGCAAGGAAAGCATCATAAACAGTGCAAGTAAAATTTTTGTATACATATTGATGTTATTAGTTAGTTTCGTATAAATGTAAGATTTATATTTTAGATAAATTTTCTAGTTTAAATAGCAAATTAGGGTCAGGACACAATTCTCTCCAAAAATCAATTTCACTTTCTAAGGCAACACCTGGAAAATCATCTTTATAATCTAATAAAGAAAGCAACACTTGAAAATGTAAATGAGGAACCCAAGACCCATTTTCTTTATAGGTGCCTAGAACACCAATTTTATCACCTTTTTTTAATTGATTGCCAACAGTACAATTTTTTATACTTTCTTTAGAAAGATGACCATACAAAGTATAAAATTCTAAATTATCAATTTTATGTTTTAAAATCATAAAACCACCATATCCTTTAAGAGATTTTTGATGAACAGCACATACTATTTCTCCTTCTAAAAAAGCATGAATTGCAGTACCTTCTGCTAACCAAAAGTCTACACCTAAATGTATGTTTCTTTTTGCAGTAGAATTTTCTGCATTGTAAATATCAGATGTATATAAAGAGCGTTTTTCTAAATAGCCACCAGTAATTATTGTGTCTGTATTTTTTTCTTGAATTTCAGTTAATTTACCTTCAAAAAATACAGGATTATTAAATTCAGCTTCAGTTCTTACAGTGGTATTTTCTTTACTTAAATCTATATGATAAACCTTAGTTTTGCCTATAGTTGGAAACAAGTCTAAGAGAGAAAACTGGTGTTTTTCTGCCCAGTTTTTAAACTTTTTGTATTGTAATTTTCTATCCATATTCAAAAATAGAATTTTCTATTTATATTTTAAATAATCCTCTTTTTATTATTTGTAATTTTGTGTAAAAGCATTTGTAATGATAATTCAAGGTATTATAGTAGACATACAAAATCGTACTATTTTTAAAGGAGAAGTAGAGGTTAAAGGTGAAAAAATTGTAGAAATCCGTGAATCTAATCATGATATTGAAACATATATTTTACCCGGTTTTGTAGATGCTCATATTCATATTGAAAGTTCTATGTTAGTGCCTTCTGAGTTTGCAAAAATTGCTGTAACTCATGGTACAGTTGCTACTGTTTCAGATCCTCATGAAATTGCGAATGTTTTAGGAGTGGCAGGTGTAGATTTTATGATTGAAAACGGAAAAAAAGTTCCGTTAAAATTTAATTTTGGAGCACCAAGTTGTGTGCCAGCAACTTCTTTTGAAAGTGCAGGAGCCATTATTAACGCTGATGACATCAAAAAAATGATGGAAAATTCAGACATTAAATATTTGGCAGAAATGATGAACTATCCAGGTGTTTTGTTTGATGATAAGGAAGTTTTAGCTAAAATCCAACACGCAAAAAATAACAACAAACCTATTGATGGTCATGCACCAGGTTTAAGAGGTGATGATATTACAAAATATATTGCAGCAGGTATTTCTACAGATCATGAATGTTTTTCTTTTGATGAAGCCAAAGAGAAACTAGAAAAAGGAATGAAAGTAATTATTAGAGAAGGTTCTGCTGCCAAAAATTTTGAAGCTCTAATTGATCTTTTACCAGATAATTTTGAAAATATGATGTTTTGTTCTGATGATAAACATCCAGATGATTTGTTGTTAGGGCACATTAATCAACTGTGTGAAAGAGCAATTGCAAAGGGAATTGACGTTTTTAAAGTATTGCAAGCAGCTTGTGTAAATCCTGTAAAACACTATAATTTAGATGTTGGTTTATTACAAAAAGATGATTTTGCTGATTTTATAGTTGTTGATAACCTAGAAAAATTCAACGTTTTAGAAACCTACATTAATGGTGAATTAGTTGCTAAAAATGGAAACTCGTTTGTAAATGATGTGAGTTTTAAAGTTTTGAATAATTTTAATACGGATATAAAGAACGTAGAAGATTTTAAATTCGAATCTTCATCAGCAAAAATTAAAGTTATAGAAGCTTTAGATGGAGAGTTAGTTACCAATAAAATTGAGGCAGATTCTTTAATCAAAAATGGAAATTTAGTTTCGAATATTGAGACTGATATTTTAAAAATGACAGTTGTTAATCGTTATAAGAATGCTGAACCATCAATAGCATTTATCAAAAATTTTGGATTAAAAGAAGGCGCAATTGCAAGTTCTGTTGGTCATGATTCTCACAACATCATTGCAATTGGTGTCTCAGATGAAATGATTTGCAAAGCAGTAAATTTAATCATCGAAAATAGAGGTGGAGTTTGTGCTGTAACATCAACCCAAGAAAAAATAGTGTCTTTACCAGTTGCAGGAATTATGTCTGATAAACCAGCAAAAGAAATTGGTGCTGCTTATGCATCATTAGATAAAATGGCTAAAGAAATGGGTAGCCAATTAAAAGCACCTTATATGAGTTTGTCTTTTATGGCTTTGCTTGTAATACCATCTTTAAAATTATCTGACAAAGGATTATTTGATGGAACAAGTTTTAAGTTTACATCCTTAGAAGTTAGTTAATTATACTTTACCAATTTTCTGAACCAAACTGTTAGATAAATTATACAACCATTTTACTTGCCCAAATACCAATTGAGTTTCGTGTAAAGCTATTTTTAGTTCATCAGAAATAGGTATGCCTTCTTGAATTTCTAAATCTCTAGTTGCAGATAAATCTCTGTAATAGTTGGTGTAGTTTTTTTCTGCAATTTTTAATTCATCAGTATTTAAATGCTTAGCAGTATTATTTGAAATTACCTGTTGTAAATTGGTAATTATATGTTTTACGTATATTTCAAATTGCTCAGGAGCTAAACCTCTTTCATTATTTTTAATAAACATACTTAAGGCAGAAAGAGATGATAAAAAAGTATTGCTAATTGTAATTACATCGTAAATAATAGCACTATTTTCTTGTTTAGATTTAGGCTCTTGTAATAACCTTTGATAAGCAGCATTTAAATTACCAACCTTTAAAAAGGCTTCTTTTCTAGACAGATTATAGCTGGTTGCAGTTTCTCCTTTTTGATGATAGTACTTATTAATCTCTATTAAATATGCTTCAAAACCTTTTACAGCATCAATTAAAAAATCTTTAATGTTTTTGGCTTCCCAAACAGGCCACAAAATATAATTACCAATAAATGCCAAAGTTGCACCTATTAAAGTATCAAAAACTCTAAATTGAATTACTTCTAACACATTAGGAGAAATAAGGGCGTACATAAAGATAACATACAAGGTTATAAATGCAGCTCCATTTCTGTAATTCTGCTTTATTAGAGAGAATCCAATAACTAAAGATAGTAATGCAATACTAGCGTAAATAAAGGTGTTTTGCGTAAGTAATACAATTGCAACACCAATTAAAGCTCCTAAAATAGTACCAATTACTCTGCTCTTTACTCTATCTTTTGTTAAACTGTAACTAGGTCTCATAATTACAATAATGGTTAACAAAATCCAATAAGATTGTTGTAACTCTAAGAGGTTACCCATTAAAAAGCCAATAATGGTAGTTATTGTTAAGCGTAAAGAATGTCTAAAAATGGGCGATTTTATATTGAAATTTACTTTTAGTTTTTTAAAATCATAATCTTGTGGCGTAATAAATTGCTCAGCATCTTTTATCCCCCTAATTTTGTCATTTTTATAATATTTGGTAAGTATTCTACCAATATCAACTAAATTCTGAATTTGCTTTTCTTGATACGTTTTGTAGTTTAATAATAGGATAACTTCTTCTCTAGATTCAGGCAAACCAACTTGAAGTTCATATAAAGCAACCTGGTTTTCAATTTTTTTAAGAAGAATTTCAAAATTGGTATTAAAAGTTAGTTTTTCCTCTTTTAAAATTACTTTGGATAAGTGTGTTAAGTAATCTGAAATTTCATAAATAAGGACTTTAAATTCGTCTATTTTTTCAGGATGATTTTCAAATAGATGATCGAATTTTTTGTAATCGATAGCATTAGAAATGGCCAATTCATAAATTTCCATAATTTTAGAAAACACCAATTGCTGACGTCGAATTCTATTGCTAAAACCAGCATTAGACCTTTTCTCTAGAATTACTTCTCTTAAGGTTTCATGTAGCTCGTTTATCTCTGTTTGTAAAGCAAAATTCTTTTCTAAAAGAGAAGTTCTGTCTTGTTTTGCTATTAGTAAATCGCCTCTTAATTTTATAAATTTTGCAGTTTTTTCTAATAGGTTTACAAATAAGTAATCTGTTTGTACTTGAGGAAACAAGATTGAGGTAGAAATAGTTAAAAATAAATACCAAATACCACCAACTGCAATACATAAGGAGTGTTGTAAAATCGATATTTCTGAACTGTCATATGCAAATGCCAAAACTATACTTAGCAAACCTGCTAAAGATATTAATGATGCTCTAAAGCCAAATACAGAGATATAAGATACTACAAAAACAAGTGCAATTAAAAGAGGAAGTAATACAGGTAAAAAGCCACTAAAAGTACCCACTAACAAAGTAATGGTTGTACTAAGTAATATGGAAAATAAAATTCCGTAAAATTTATGGTTTAAACTTCCATTAGTGTCTGCAGGTACACAAAGAATTGAACCTAAGGCAATTCCAAAACCAATATCTATACTATCAAAAAAATATATAGAACTAAAAACAGGAATAGCCATAGCTATTGCAATTAGTAATGCCTTTAAAAATTGTAAACTCTTTATATATCTTAAAAATGCTTTTATCATATATCTTTTGATATTGCAAATTTAACAAGTAAATCTTGTTAGAAGTTTAGTTTGCGTTATTTAAATTAAAACTTTATAATTCAACAAGAAAGGCAGTAACTCAGTAGGTTTGTTTACTTTTACATCCTTAAAATTTTACAATGAGTTTACAACAAGATTTAGAAAAGAGAAGTGGGAATCAATGTGAATTGTGTACTGCAAAGCAGAATTTGTCTATTTATGAGGTAAAACCAGTTTCTACAGGTGGTTTTGATGGTAGTATTCTAGCTTGCGAAGCTTGTATTAATCAAATTGAAAACCCAGAAGAGGTAAATGCAAATCATTGGCGTTGTTTAAATGATGCAATGTGGTCTGAGTTTACACCAGTAAAAGTTGTTGTTTGGAGAATGTTACATCGTTTAAAAAATGAAGGTTGGCCCACAGATTTGTTAGGTATGATGTATATGGAAGATGCTGAATTGGCTTATGCTAAAGAATCTGGAGATCATTTATCTGAAAGTGAAAAAATAATTCATAGAGATGTAAATGGTACAATTTTACAAGCAGGAGATAATGTAGTATTGATTAAAGATTTAAAAGTTAAAGGTTCTAGTATGGTTGCAAAACAAGGCACAGCAGTTCGTAGAATATCTTTAGATCATGAAAATGCAAAATACATAGAAGGTAAAGTTGGCCCAACACAAATAGTGATTATAACAGATTACGTAAAAAAAATGGCTGATAAAGAATAGCATTTTTTTTAAATAAAATAAGAAGCCTTTAATCCTTGTGATTAAAGGCTTTTTTGATTTTTAACTACATCATTCTTAAATTTTTCAACTAAAAAATTAGTTTAAACTAAATATTTAGTTATATTTGTTTTGTTGAACTAAAATATTAGTTGAAAATTATGGCAAAACAATTAACAAAAGCTGAAGAGCAGATTATGCAAGTTTTATGGGATTTAGAAGAATCCTCTGTAAAAGATATTATTACGCAATTACCAGAACCAAAACCAGCTTATAATACTGTATCTACTATTATTAGAATTTTAGAAACAAAAGAATTTGTTGCACACAAAACAGAAGGTAGAGGTTATGTTTATTATCCAATAATTGATAAAGATACCTATAGCAATCAAAGTTTACATAAGTTAATGAATGGGTATTTTCAAGGCTCATTTAAAAGTATGGTTTCATTTTTTGTAAAAGAAAATGATATGGATATTAAAGAGTTAGAGTCTATTTTAAAGGATGTAAATAAAAACTAAGCTATGATTAATTATATAATACAAGTCATTCTGTTTCAAGTTTTATTCTTGGCTATTTATGACTTCTTTTTAAGCAAAGAAACCTTTTTTACTAAGAATAGATGGTATTTGTTAGGCACACCAATACTCTCATTTTTTATCCCTTTAATTAAGATTCCAAATATAGAGAAAGCACTTCCACAAGAGTTTACAGTAAACCTGCCAGAGATTATACTCTCTCCAGAAAAAATGCTTTTACAAACGATATCTAGTGAAGATGTAATGATTTCTAACAATTATATTAATTTACTTTTTTGGGCTGGATTCGTTCTTTTTAGCATCTTGTTTTTGGTGAAATTATTTGGGATAATCACGCTCATAAAAAAACATAAAGCTCAAAAAATGGCCAATGTAAACTTGATTGTTATCCCAGCTGAAACCAAAGCATTTTCTTTCTTTAACTATATTTTTTTAGGTGAAAAAATTAAAGAAAGTAATAGAGCAAATATCATTCAGCATGAATTGGTACATAGCAACCAAAAACATACATACGATTTATTACTATTCGAAATTTTAAAAATTGTTATGTGGTTTAATCCTATGATTTATTTCTTTCAAAAGAGAATAACACTAGTGCATGAATATATTTCTGATGCTGTAGTTGCTAAAACAGAAACTAAAGAAACGTACATCAATAATTTACTATCTAACTTTTTTCAAGTAGAGAATATTGCATTTATCAACCAGTTTTATAAACCCTCATTAATTAAAAAAAGAATTATTATGATGAAAAAGAAACAATCTAAAAAAATGAATCAACTTAAGTATTTACTCCTAATTCCTGTTTTGGCAAGTATGCTTTTTTATAGCTCTTGTGCTACAAAACCATTAAAAAATGAAATTAGTAATTTAGAAAATGCATTAAAGGAGCAAAAAGAAGCCAATGAGAAACAAAAAGTTTTATTGGAGCAGCAACAGCAAGTTTTGCGTGATTCTATTACGCTTTTAAATAATCAAAAAGAAGCAAAAGAGAACGAGTTAAAGAATTTACAAAGAAAAGGTTTCTTAAATAGCATTAATGAAAGAACAGTTGTAGAAACAGAAACTGTATCATTTATGACTATTGATAAAGTACCCGTTTTTCCTGGCTGTGAAGAAGGAGATAAAGCCTGTTTTTCTAAAATGGTCCAGAAACATTTTGTTAAAAATTTTGATAGTAAAATGCCAAAAACTTTAGGATTAAGCCCTGGTAAAAAACGTGTTTTTATTGGTTTTAAAATAGATAAAGAAGGAGATGTTGTAGATATAAAAGCTAGAGCTCCACACCCTGAAATTGAGAAAGAGGTTATTAGAGTAATGGAAACTTTACCTAAAATGCTGCCAGGTGAAAATGAGGGTAAAAAAGTAGGAGTTAAATATTCTATACCATTTACGTTGTTTGTAGAATAACTTGAAAATATGAAAAAGAAATTAATAGTATTATTTTTATTGGCAATAGTAAAAGTTGAAGCTCAAACTTCAACTTTTGCTGTTTCTGATAGTTTGTTTGCAAAAGGTAGATATAAATTGGCTTTAAAAGAATTAGATAAAAAGGAACCTTCCTTTTTATCTAATTATAAAAAAGCAGTAATCTATGAGTCTATAGATAATTATAAAAAAGCTGCACTTTATTTAGAGAAGGCAATTGAATTTAAAGATGATGAAAAGGCCAATCTAAAGTTGGCTAAAAATTATAGAGCAAGTGGTTTGTCTAAAAAAGCCATTCCTATATATGAAAAGCTTTTAGTTGAGGCTTCTTTAAATTTAGTTTTAAAGTATCAATTGGGTAAAATGTATGTAGTAAATAGAAGGCCAAAAGAAGCAATTTCAACATTTAAGTATTTAGTTAAGAATGATACAAATAATGCAAATTATTCTTATTACTTAGGTTTGGCATATGCTTTGAATGGGCAAAGAGATCCTATGATTAATAGTTTTATTGCCACTTATAAAAAAGACACAACACATTTAAAAGCAATAAAAAGATTGGCTAATAGTTTTTTAAAGCTAAATGATAAAGATTCCACACAACTTTTTGTAAACAAAGGTTTGGCTTTAAATAGAAATGATATTGATTTAAATAAAATAAAAATTAACCAACTGTATAAAGATAAAAAGTATTTAAAAGCAATTCCACTTTTAAAAAATCTTGATACCATAGACAAAAAAGAAACGTATAGTAAAGCTATGTTAGGTAGAGTTTTTTATTACCTAGATAGTTTAGAACAAGCCAAAAAAATATTTTCAAAACTATCTTTTATTGATAGAGAAGACTATAAATCGAACACTTATTTAGGGCACATTTATTTTAAACAAGAAGAATATAATAAAGCTATGATGAATTATATGATTGCTACAAATAAAGGAAAAGAGAAACGTGATGAAGAATATTATGGTTTAGCTAGGGTGTTTTATAATACAAAAAAACCGAAACAAGCGTTACGTTTTTTTGAGGAAGCCTATAAAGAAAACCCATCTAATTATAGAGCATTGTACCAATTAGCAACTATGTCTGATGATTATTATAAGGATAAAAAAATAGCTTACAGACACTATAATAAATATTATGAGCGTTTTCATAAAAAAGATGAAGGCATGACAAATTTCGTGAGAAATAGAATTAATGAAATCAAAAAAGCCTATTTTATGAAAGGTGAAACTTTAAAATAAAGTTCAGTATTTTTTAGTAAATTCACACTATATTTAGAAAGCTATATATGCGTGTTTTTACTTTTTTGATATTGCTATTTCTTATTACTTCTTGCGATAAAATTGCGCTTACCTCAGATAGTACTATTCAAGGCTTAGACACTATAGTAGATTTTACTTCAGTAGATACTTATCCTTCGTTTAAAAATTGTGATTCAATTATAGAGAAGACCAAAAAGCAAAATTGCTTTAGAACTACAATACACAACAAAATAGGAGAGGAGTTACAAAAACACACGTTTATTATTGAAGATTCTATAAACGAAACTGTTTTGGTAGATTTACTAATAGATAAAAATGGTGTTATCAACTATCAAAGTATACAAGCTTCAAATTCATTAAAAAAAGAGTTGCCTAAATTTGATAGCATAGTACAAACTTCTGTAAATAAATTAAGCAAAGTTTATCCTGCTATTAAAAGAGGCATACCAGTTACTACAAGATATCAGTTGCCTATAAAAATTCAGTTAAAAAACTAAATTAGTTTAGCATTTTCCAAAGTTTATCTTTAAGCTCTTGTAAGCCTTTTTGAGCTACAGAAGAAATAAATAAAGCATCTACACCTTTTGGTAATTCAGCTTTAATTTCTTCTTGTAATTCATCATCTAACATATCAGATTTTGAAATTGCCAATAAACGATCTTTATCTAACAATTCTGGATTGTGTTTTTTAAGTTCATTCAACAAAATTTCATATTCTTTGTTGATGTCATCAGCATCTGCAGGAATTAAGAAAAGTAAGGCAGAATTACGCTCTATATGTCTTAAAAATCTGTGACCTAAACCTTTTCCTTCAGCAGCACCTTCTATAATACCAGGAATATCTGCCATTACAAAAGTTTGATGATTTCTATGTTCTACAATACCTAAATTGGGTTTTAGTGTTGTAAAAGCATAATCTGCAATTTTAGGTTTTGCAGCAGTTAATACAGATAGTAAGGTAGATTTACCAGCATTAGGAAAACCTACTAAACCAACATCTGCTAATAATTTTAGTTCAATTCTAAACCAACCTTCTGCACCATCCATACCTGGTTGTGCATATCTTGGAGTTTGATTTGTAGAAGATTTAAAGTTCCAGTTTCCTAAACCACCTTTACCACCTCTTAACAAAACCACCTCTTTTTTATCTTCGGTAATTTCTACAATTACTTCGTCTGTATCTGCATCTTTAATTATGGTTCCTAAAGGTACATCTACATAAATATCTTCACCATCAGAACCTGTACTTCTACTTTTACTTCCTGCTCCACCACCTTCTGCTCTAAAATGACGTTTAAACTTTAAATGAAATAACGTCCACATGTTTTTATCTCCTCGTAAAATGATGTGTCCTCCACGTCCTCCATCACCACCATCAGGACCACCTTTGGTAATATATTTTTCTCTGTGTAAATGCGCAGAACCTTGTCCACCTTTACCAGAAGAAGCGTATATTTTAATATAATCTACAAAGTTTCCTTCAGTCATGTTTTTTATTTCTTTAAATCTTGCAGTACAAGAATTCTATTGGGTTGTAATAAGAATTTGGTGATTGATAAACTTAACTATAACGTATCAAAAACTTCAGAAATTCTTTTTGTAATATCTTCTATAGAACCAACACCATTAATACCATAATATTTATGCTGTGCATCAAAGTAATCTTTTAGAATAGCCGTTTTTGTATTGTATTCGTTAAAACGATTTCTAATTTTACTTTCATCTGTATCATCTGTTCTTCCACTAGTTTTACCTCTTTCTAACAAACGAGTAACTAAAACATCTTCTGGTACTTCTAAAGCAATCATACCATTAATTTGTTCTCCTTTATCGCTTAAGAAGGCGTCTAAAGCTTCTGCTTGAGATTGTGTTCTAGGAAAACCATCAAAGATAAAACCATTGGCATCTGGGTTTTTCTCTACTTCTGCTTTTAGCATATTTATAGTTACTTCATCAGGCACTAAATCACCTTCATCCATATATTTTTTTGCTAATAAGCCTAGCTCAGTAGAATTTTTGATATTAAATCTAAAAACATCTCCAGTAGAAATATGTACCAATTGATACATTTCTTTTAAAAATTCTGCTTGAGTTCCTTTTCCTGCTCCTGGAGGGCCAAATAATACGATGTTTTTCATTTTTGGTGCTGTTGATAATTGATATATTTCTGGATAATTTCTTCCTAAACCATTGTAATCTAAACCATATCCAACAATAAACTTGTCTTCTATACTTTTACCAATATAATCTATAGGTAATTCTTTTCTAAAAACGTCTGGTTTAAAAAATAATGATACAACTTTAAGTTGCTTTACGTTCTGATTTCTAAATATATTATAAATTTCTTGAAGTGTGTTTCCAGTATCTATAATATCTTCTAATATAATTACAGTTCTATTGGTTAAATCTTCATTAATGCCTACTAATTGTTTTACATTATCAGTAGATGATGTGCCTTCATAAGAGGCTAATTTAACAAAAGATACTTCACAATCTCCATTAAATTCTCTAATGAAATCTGCAGCAAAAAGAAAACAACCGTTTAAAATTCCTACAAAAATAGGAACTTCATCTTTTGGTAAATCGTGTTTTACTTGCTCTGCTAAATGTTTTACAATTGCATGTATTTCTGCCTTACTTATAAAAGGCTTAAAATATAAATCATGAAGTTTTAAAATGCTCATAAAGATGCAAATATAAGTGCTGTAAATGGAATGAAAAAACCGTTTTGAGTTTAGTTCAAAACGGTTTTTTTATATTTAAAAATAAAATTATTTTTTCTTTTCTTCTTTTTTAGAAGAGTCATACATTATTGGTGTTGCCACAAATAATGATGAGTATGTACCTACTACAACACCCACAATTAAGGCAAACATAAATCCTTTAATAGAGTCACCACCAAATAAGAAGATCGCTAACATTACTAATAATGTAGTTAAAGAAGTATTTATAGTTCTACCTAATGTAGAGCTTAATGCTGAATCTACAACTTTGCTGTATTTCCAATTTGGATAAGAACCAGCAAATTCTCTAATTCTATCGAATATAACCACTGTATCATTTAAGGAGTATCCTACTACTGTAAGTATGGCTGCAATAAATGATTGGCCAATTTCCATATCAAAAGGCATAAAGTTATATGTAATAGAGAAAACACCAAGTACAATTAATACATCATGGAAAACTGCAATTACAGCACCTAATGAGAATGATACTTTTCTAAAACGTAATAAGATGTATAAGAAAACTACAATTAATGAACCAAATACAGCATATAAAGCTGATGTTTTAATGTCATCTGCAATTGTTGGTTCTACTTTCATAAAACTCATAACACCTGCACCTTGCTTTTCGAAACCTGGCTTAAAGTTCTCGTAAGAAGTATCACCTAAATAAGGCTGTAAACCAGTAAATAAAGTATTTTGTACTTCTTCATCAACTTCTGTACCTTCTTCTTCAATTTTGTAAACAGTTGTAATTTTTAATTGATTTGCTTGTCCGTAAGTTTTTACTTCAGGAGCAGAACCAAAGGCATCTTTTAAAGTACCTGCTACTTCTGTAGCATTCATGTCTTGGTCAAAACGAACTACATAAGATCTACCTCCTTTAAAATCTACACCTTGCTTTAATCCTATAGAAAAAATAGAAGCAATACCTGCTAAAATAATAGCACCAGAAATAATGTATGCAATCTTACGTTTCTTTAAGAACTCTACATTTATGTTTTGGAACCATCCTTTAGATACAGATGTGTTAAAAGTAAGGTTAGATCCTTTGTTTACAGAACTATCAATTAACAAACGTGTAATGAATACAGCTGTAAATAATGATGTTGCAATACCAATCATTAATGTTAATGCAAAACCTTTAATTGGTCCTGTACCAAAAACATAAAGAATAATACCTGTTAATAAGGTTGTAATATTTGCATCGATAATTGCAGATAAAGCTCCTTTAATAGAGAAACCTTCTTCTACAGATTGCTTTAAACCTTTCTTTTTGAAAAGACCTTCTTTAATTCTTTCGAAAATAATAACGTTGGCATCTACAGACATACCAATTGTTAAGATAATACCAGCAATACCTGGTAAAGTTAATACAGCATTAAATGATGCTAAAACTCCAAAAATGAATAAAATGTTTACAATTAAGGCAACATTTGCATAAGCACCTGCTTTACCATAATATAAAATCATCCATAATAATACTAAGATAATTGCTAACCCAAAAGATAAGAAACTGGCATCAATTGCTTCTTGTCCTAAAGATGGCCCAACTACTTCTATTTGAATAATTCTTGCAGTTGCAGGTAATTTACCAGCTTTTAATACTGTAGAAATATCTTCTGCTTCAGCAACAGTCATACTTCCACCAGAGATAGAAGTTCTACCTCCAGAAATAACTTGGTTAACAGATGGAGCAGTATAAACATAATCATCTAAAACTACTGCAACAAAATTACCAATGTTATCAGCTGTCATTTTAGCCCATTGTTTTGTTCCAGAGCTATTCATTGTCATTGAAACTTCTGGTTTGTTTAATTGATCAAATACTTGACCAGCATCTAAAATAACATCACCTTCAATTGTTGGTTTGTCATTTCTATTTCCTTTTATAGCATATAAACTAATAACATCAGCACCATCAGCACCTTCTACAGATTTATAATCCCATAAAAATTTAGCATACTTAATTTCAGTTGGTAATAATGCTCTTACTTCTTTTTTAGAAAGTAAGTCATTAACCATTGCTGTATCTAAAACTCTAGCACTTGCAACTACAGAACTTAATTGTTGTTGAGACTGAGCCACGTTTGGATATAAGTAAGTAAATAAGCTTTTTTGAACTTTAGTAGAATCTGCTTCTTCACCTAATAGATCATCAATATCATCTTGCTTAGTAGAATCTTTTTCTTGTTCTAAAACAGAATCATCTTTTAGCATTTCTGCTACTTTAGAATTTGCAGCAAAGAAAAAGTTTTGAACTTCTGCATTTGTATATACTCCCCAAAACTGTAATTCAGCTTTACTAGTAATTAATTTTGTAACACGTTCTATGTCTTTTGCTCCTGGTAATTCAATTTGAATTCTACCAGAATTTCCAATTCTCTGAATATTTGGTTGTGTTACGCCAAACTTATCTATTCTACTTCTTAAAACTTCAAAAGCAGTACCAATAGAACTGTTAATTTCTTCTTGTAATGTTTCTCTTACAGTAATGTTTGCTTCATCAAAAGAGATTTTATCACTTAATGCTTTTGTACCAAAAATTGAAGGATCACTTAACTTAGTATCACCTGCTACTTTTTGAAATTCTTCAAAAAATAAGTCTAAATAATTTAAGTTACTATTTTTTTGTCTTTCATCTGCCTTTTCTAAAGCAGTATTAAAAGCTACGTTTTTAGAATCGTTAGATAAACTTTTTAATACTTCTTTTACAGATACTTGTAAGATTGCATTAATACCACCTTTCAAGTCAAGACCAAGATTCATTTCTTTGTCTTTTACATCATTATAAGTGTATTGTGCAATACCTAAATCTATAATTTCTTTGTTAGCAACACTGTCTAAATATGTTCTTTCGAATTTAGCTTTTGCTCTAGCATCACTATCTACACCTCTTTCATTAGAGTATTCTACTGCATCATCTTCTACCTTATTGGCTAAGAAAGTAAATGAAAGTTGGTATAAACTCACTAATCCAAAAAGAATAGCGAATAATTTGATTAATCCTTTGTTTTGCATTTTATATGGTTTTAGTCAAAAATTTTAAAAACGAGCAAATATAGATAACTTCTCGAACTTTTTTGACATTTAATTTTGTTTAATAATTTGTTTTCAGAACTTTGAGTGACTACTCAATTCTGACTTCTTTTTCTTTTACGAATAAAACAATTTAATTTTTTAGGCTAAGTAGGTAAGTGGGCCAGCTCTAACCTCTGGAATATTATGTGAAGTACTATTTTTTACAATTTGTTGTGTGTTGTAAAATTTAGATTTTAGTTTGTATGTTTTTTTACTTGTTAACAGTGCTAACTTAGCTGATGAAGCATAGTTTTGCGAAGTTGTAAATCTATCTGAATCGTATTTAATTTCTAGAATAGAATTACCATCGAAATTAGAAGAATAACTGCTTGTATCTATTTCATAAACATCAATATTAAACTTTGTTGTTTTTTCTGATGGATATTTCTTGTCTTCTAAAGGAAATTTAGAAATATTGTTCGATACATCTTCATTAATAGAAAGCGCATTTTTTATATTAGAAACATGTTCTGCACTATAATAGGCAATTTTTAGGTTGCCATTTTTTGATTTCTGAATTTGAATATTTGAAGCACCAGCTATTTCTAATCGATTTTTTAGGTCGATAATTGTGTTCTCCTTTTCTAGCTCATTTATTGCAGAATTGGTAAACTCTAAAACAATTTCTTGATTAGGTACAGGCTTATTTTCTTGAATAGTACCAAGAAAAATGAATAAAACTAAAAGTGTACTTAAGTACCATTTTGTGTTCATGCCTCAAATATAAAAAAATAGATTGCTTTTAACTGATGTAAAAGCAATCTATTTAATATGAAGTTAGTAATTTACTATAGTTCTAGTAAACCATTTGTTTTAGAAACGCCTTCTGCAGATTCTTTTAAGTGGTTTTTTTCTGCATCACTTAAATTAATTTCTACAATACTTTCTATACCGTTTTTACCTAATACTACAGGCACACCAATACATAAGTCATTTAAACCATATTCACCTTCTAATAAAGTAGAACATGGATATATTTTCTTTTGGTCGCAAGCAATTGCTTGTACTAAACCAGAAACTGCAGCTCCTGGAGCATACCAAGCAGAAGTACCTAATAAACCAGTTAAAGTTGCACCACCAACCTTTGTGTCTTGCTTTACTTGCTCTAATCTATCTTCTGAAATAAACTCTGAAACTGGCACAGAATTACGAGTAGCTAACCTTGTTAAAGGAACCATCCCTTTATCTGAATGACCACCAATTACCATTCCATCAACATCAGAAATAGGTGCTTCTAATGCTTCTGCTAATCTGTATTTAAAACGAGCTGAATCTAATGCTCCACCCATACCAATAATTCTGTTCTTTGGTAAACCTGTTGTTTTATGAACTAAATAGGTCATAGTATCCATTGGGTTAGAAACAACGATAATAATAGTTTCTGGAGAGTGCTCAATTAAGCTAGCAGAAACTGTTTTTACGATACCTGCATTAATACCAATTAATTCTTCACGAGTCATACCTGGTTTTCTTGGAATACCAGAAGTAATAACACAAATATTGGAATTTGCAGTTTTAGAATAGTCGCTAGTACTACCAGTAATTTTTGTGTCAAAGCCATTTAAAGAAGCTGTTTGCATTAAGTCCATTGCTTTACCCTCAGCATAGCCTTCTTTGATGTCTAACAAAACAACTTCTGAAGCAAAATTCTTTATTGCTATATATTCTGCACAACTTGCACCAACTGCTCCTGCACCAACTACTGTAATTTTCATTTTTATTTAATTTTATTTATTAATGATTTTAAGCTGTAAAAATACAAATTTTGACATTGTAAAGTCTTAATTATAAGCAAAAAAAAGCCTGTATAATTACAGACTTTTTAATTTTTTTAAATAACTATTATCTAAAGCTAAAAGCAACTCCTAGATTAGCTGTATTGTATTCTTGTAAAGTATAACTACCAAAGATTTTAAAGAAGCCTAAACTTAACCTTAAACCAGCAGTTGTTCTAAATCCACCAGCATCAAATTCTGATGTTAATGGATCAGAAATTGTTCTACTTACAGGGCCATAGCTTAAGGTATAATCTCCTAACATATTTAAGGTAGAATTACCTGAACCATAACCAATACCTCCATAAAGATTAATAATAGGGAAGTTTAAAGAAGCAATTGCTTCAACTGTGTAGGCATTTAATTTAAATTCAGCTAAACCATCTTGTACAGTAATATCTCCACTACTTTCTATATTATAATCTACAGTCATAGTTGTATAAGCAGCTAAAAGTGAAACATGTAAAGGTGTTTTATCTAAAGGACCAAACCAATCTGTAATTTCTTTTTTAAGACCTATACCAAATAAGTTTCCTTTTACATCATCATCTCCAACTTTTGGTACTAATCTTAAGTTGATTTCAAATTTTGCAGGTAAGCCTAAACTAACTTGCACAGCTGGTGCAGGTACAGCACTTAAAGGTAAACTCTCTTTAATACCTCCAGGAGCATTAAATGTTGTACTATAGGTAGTTCCGTTTTCAACAAAATTAACAGTGGTAAGTGGTGTAAAATCTTCTGAACCAGCAACAGTAGCTGCATTTATAGATCCTGCATTAATGGATGTTAATCCAGATAAACTAAATATTTCATCTTCTTCTGGAACTAGAGAAGCATTTAAACCAATGGAAATATCGAAACCTAAAGTTTTGTGAACTTTTGCTGTGTGATACCATCCATTGTTCATACCATAAATTAAGCCTTTCATGGCTGGATTTATGTAAGCTTCAATTAACTTACTTCTATCATTATTGTCTGCTAAAAGATAGCCCTCAAAACCATCTTGTGCTTTCGATTGAAACGAAAAGACAAAAAGGCCTATTAAAATTAATGTGTACTTTTTCATTTTTTTGGAAATTTGATTGATAAAATATATTTAAGCTAAGATAAAAAAAAATACACACTTCAAAATTTGAAGTGTGTATAAAGTATTTCATAGAGAGTTAATTACACGTCTATGTTAGCATATTTTGCATTTCTTTCTATAAAGTCTCTTCTTGGTGGAACTTCGTCTCCCATAAGCATAGAGAATACTCTATCGGCTTCTGTAGGACTATCAATAACAACTTTTCTTAAAGTTCTAAATTCTGGATTCATTGTGGTATCCCAAAGTTGTTCTGCATTCATCTCTCCAAGACCTTTGTAACGTTGTATAGTTACAGAGCCTCCCATTTGCTGAGCAATTAAATCTCGTTGATTGTCATCCCAAGCATATTCTCTTTTTTGTCCTTTTTTAACTAAATATAAAGGAGGTGTAGCAATATAAATATATCCTTGCTCAACCATTTCTTTCATATATCTAAAGAAGAATGTTAAGATTAAGGTAGCAATATGAGAACCATCAACATCGGCATCACACATAATAACTACTTTATGATATCTTATTTTTGATAAGTTTAATGCCCTTGGATCTTCTTCTGTACCAATAGAAACACCTAAAGCAGTAAACATGTTTTTGATTTCTTCATTTTCAAAAACCTTGTGCTGCATTGCCTTTTCTACATTCAAGATTTTACCACGAAGTGGAAGTATTGCTTGAAAGTTTCTGTCTCTACCTTGTTTAGCTGTTCCACCTGCAGAATCTCCCTCAACTAAGAAAATTTCACATTGAGCAGGATCAGTTTCTGAACAGTCAGATAATTTACCAGGTAAACCACCAATAGACATAACACTTTTACGTTGAACCATGTCTCTGGCTTTTCTTGCTGCATGCCTTGCAGTTGCAGCTAAAATTACCTTTTGTACAATGGTTTTAGCATCATTAGGATTTTCTTCTAAGTAATCTGTAAGCATTTCAGATACTGCCTGAGATACTGCAGAAGTTACTTCTCTATTTCCTAATTTGGTTTTTGTTTGTCCTTCAAATTGAGGTTCCGCAACTTTTACAGATACAATAGCAGTTAAACCTTCTCTAAAATCATCACCAGCAATATCAAACTTTACATTTTTAAGTAAACCAGATTCGTCTGCATATTTTTTTAGAGTACCAGTTAAACCACGTCTGAAGCCAGATAAATGAGTACCACCTTCATGCGTGTTAATATTGTTTACATAAGAATGTAAATTCTCTGCATAAGAAGTATTGTATACCATTGCAACTTCTACAGGAATTCCGTTTTTCTCACCTTCCATAGAAATTACATTCGCGATTAATTGTTCGCGAGTAGAATCTAAATATTCAATAAATTCAGGTAAACCTTTATCAGAGTGAAAAGTTTCAGAGATAAAATTACCTTCATCATCTGTATTTCTTTTATCAGTTAAAGTAATTGTAATTCCTTTATTCAAGTACGCTAATTCACGCATTCTTGTAGCTAAGGTCTCGTAGTTATATTCTGTACTTTGCGTGAAAATAGATTTGTCTGGTAAAAAAGTTACAATAGTACCAGTAAAATCTGTTTCTCCAATAGTTTTTACTGGATATAAAGTTTTACCCTTTTCGTATTCTTGTTGCCAAATTTTACCTTCTTTGTGTACTGTTGCTGTTAAATGATCTGAAAGTGCATTTACACAAGAAACACCAACACCATGTAAACCTCCAGATACCTTATAAGAGTCTTTGTCGAATTTACCTCCAGCACCAATTTTTGTCATTACTACTTGTAATGCAGAAACGCCTTCTTTTTTGTGTAAACCAACAGGAATTCCACGTCCATTATCTTTAGTAGTAATAGAATTGTTTTCGTTAATTGTAACGTCAATAGTGTCACAATAACCACCCATTGCTTCATCAATAGAGTTGTCTACTACTTCATAAACCAAATGATGTAAACCTCTAACACCAACATCTCCAATGTACATAGAAGGACGCATTCTAACATGCTCCATACCTTCTAATGCCTGGATACTGGAAGCATCATAACTATGTTTTTTTTCTTCGCTCATTATAAAAGTGAATTATTTTTTAGGTTGATAATTATTGTCTAGATAGACAATACTGTAAAATCAAATTTACAATTTTTAAACTGATTTTAAAGCTTTTTTAGCAATCTTGTGTTCTAATTATCAACATTTGTTAAAAAACTAAAAAGTGTCTTAAATCGCTTTAAAACGACATTTAATGTTGGTTTGTTGTTTTTATTTTATGCTTTTTGTTTTCGAAAATAAAAAAACCTCGCAAATGCGAGGTTTTAAACAATTGAATTGTTTAAGGTTGGGGGGATTGATTTTATTTTATGATTTTTACATTCATTTCTTCTATTTTTTTGTCTGATAAAATGGATGGCGCATTAAATAATAAGTCTTCAGATGTTCCTGTTTTTGGAAAAGCCATAACTTCTCTAATAGAAGCTTTCTTTTCTAAAATCATCATTAATCTATCTACACCCCAAGCAATTCCTCCATGAGGTGGTGCCCCATATTGAAATGCTTTATACATAGTTCCAACACTTTTTAGCATTTCTTCTTTATTGTAACCCATATTTTTGTAGGTTGCTTCTAAAATTTCTGCTTTGTGTGCACGTACAGAACCACCACCAATTTCATAACCATTTAAAATTAAGTCATATTGCTGAGCGATGATTGTTCCAATTTCTTCTCCTTCACCATTCATATGTTTTTCTAAATCATAAACAGCTGGCATTGAGAATGGATTATGTGTAAACGTCCATCTTCCTTCATCCGTTTTTTCGAACATTGGAAAATCTACAACCCAAGCAGGTCTTAATTCCTTCGGATTTATCAACTTTAAAATTCGTCCCATTTCTTGACGAACAGCATCTAAAGCTTTGTTTGCAGTTGTATAATCAGCAGCAGAGAAAAATACAATATCACCAATTTGAGCATCTGTAGCTTTTATAATATTTCTAGCAATTTCTTCTCCTAAAAACTTAATAATTGGTGATTGCAAATCATTTTCATTTACAATAATATAAGCCAAACCACCTAAACCATTTTGTTGTGCAATTGCAGTCAGGTTTTCTATCTGACCTTTAGACATTCGTTTGTTTCCTTGCTCTTCTGCAGAAACTTTAATACATTTTACAATTCCACCTTCATCAATAGGTTTGCTAAACACTTGAAAAGTAGTGTCCTTTACAATTTCAGTAATGTCTTGCATTTCTAAACCATAACGTAAATCTGGTCTATCACAACCATATTTATCCATAGCTTCTTTGTACGTAATTACTTCAAAAGGATGTAAAATCCATTTTTTACCATAGATTTTTTGCACTACTTCATTAAACATTTTGGTGTTTAAATCTATAATTTGCTGCATACTTGCGTATGCCATTTCAATATCTAATTGTGTAAATTCTGGTTGACGATCTCCTCTAGAATCTTCATCTCTGAAACAGCGTGCAATTTGAAAATATTTCTCAAACCCACCAACCATCAACATTTGTTTAAATTGTTGAGGTGCTTGTGGTAGCGTATAAAAAGAACCTGCTTGCTTTCTGGTAGGGACAATAAATTCTCTTGCACCTTCATCTGTACCAGCAGTTAAAATTGGTGTTTCAATTTCTAGGAATTCTTCTTCATCTAAAATATCACGTAATAATTTTATCACTTTGTGACGATTCACAATTGCCTTGCGAACTTCATCATTTCTATGGTCTAAAAACTTGTATTGAAAACGTGTAGTTTCATTTGTTTTCATTGCTCTTTTAATTTCAAAAGGCAAAGTTTTAGATAAATTTAAAATTTCTAAAGCTGATGTTTCAAGTTCTATTTTACCAGTTCTTAAACCTGCATTGTAATCATCTTCTCTTCTTTGAACTACAACACCAGTAACCATAATTACGGTTTCTGCTTTTAGTTTTACCAATTCATCTAAATTCGGGAAAGTTTCTCTACTTAAACGAACCTGAAAAATTTGATAACTTGAATCACGTAAATCAATAAAAATTAGCTCTCCATGATCACGAACACTAGCAACCCAACCAGCTAATGTAATTTTTAAGTTAATGGAATCTTCAGAAATTTCTGATATTTTATGGGTTCTATACTTGTCTTTGATTATAATTGGAGTTTTTTGCAACTCCTCAACTTCAGTGCTTTTTTGTTGATTTTCGCTTTTCGCTTTTCGCTTTTCGCTATTAGCAGTTTGCTGATTGCCAATTGCTAAAGGCGAATCGCTAACAGCATGCAAAATTTCCTGTCTTATTACTTTCCCTGAAGCACCTTTACCAATAATTTTGATTACTTTTCCGACAAGAATTCCTGCTTTTCCCTGGTTTCCAGCCTTAATATCATTAGCAATAGCTTCGTTTTCCGTAATTACTTTTAAAACTGCTAATTTTATTTTTTCTTCAGAAATCGTGTTCTCTTCAAAATACTTGTTATAGTCAAATTTTCTATCTTTTAAATAACGTATAATGGCATTCTGAACTAAAACAGCTGTAATTTTTTCCGCTTTAAAAAGTTGAAAAATTTCTATTAAATGATTTACGTCATGAATATCTTTATATTCGTCAGCACCAATATTATTTACCAATGTTTTGGCAACAAAAGACGGATCTTTAATTACATTGTTAATAGCAATAAAAGTTTCAGAACGTAATGAATCCGAAGTAAAAAACTTGGCATCTTGTGGTAATACATCACCTTTTATCAAAATAGATTCAACTGCAAAAGGCAAAGAACTAACATCAACATCTATGCTTTCTACAACATTTTTAATGCTTACAAAAGGTAAATCTGGCTCAGAAATAAATCTGTAATCAGCTTCAAACTCCTTTTTACGCATTGTTTTAGTTTGCTTTAAATCTGCATCAAACAATACTGTAGTTTGGTCTGGTCTGAATTCTTTATGCTCTATGTAATAGTTTAATTGTTTTTCAACTTCCTCTTTTAAAGCCTCAATCATAAACTTAAAAGAGTTCAAGTTTTTGATTTCTGTACGTGGATTTAAGTTGTAGCTGTGTTTTTTTCTAAGTGATACAGAAACATCAGATTTAAATTCACCTTTCTCTAAATTTGCTTCCGATATTTTTAAATTCTGAACAATTCTTTGGATGTATTGTGCATATGTTGAAGCATCTTCAATATGTCTGATACAAGGTTCAGTTACAATCTCAATTAAAGGTACACCAGCTTTGTTAAAATCGACTAAAGAAACCTTCTTTTCGTGCATCAATTTTGCAGCATCTTCTTCAATATGAACTTGTGTTAAGTTCACTGTAAATTGAGATCCATCATTTCTAAAACAAGAAACTTGTCCATCAGGAATAACAGGGTTATGAAACTGTGTAATCTGTATATTTTTAGGATTATCTGGATATTCGTAATGTTTACGATCCCAAGAAATCACTTCATTTTCAAACGTAGATTTTACAGCTTTACCAAAATAGATTGCTTTGGTAATTGCTTCCTTGTTAATAGAAGGTAAAACACCCATTTGCCCAGTACAAACTGAACATATATTTGTATTTGGATGAGCAGATTCTGTATTTGCGCAAGAACAAAATAACTTGGTTTTTGTGTTTAAACGAACGTGAGTTTCTAAACCAATTACAAGTTCTAGCTCGTGTTTTTTTAATAAATCATTCAATTTCTCTAGTTCCATTATATCAAATCATTTAAGAAATTAGCGAATTGTAAAACCAAAGCATCATTATTTTTTGATGCAGAAATTTGCAAGCCTGTTGCAGTTCCTTTTGGTATTGTTAACGTTGGTAATTGACCTAAACTAAATCCAACAGTATAAGCATCAGATAAATACATTGCTAAAGGATCGTTTAAGCTGTCTCCAATTTTTGGAGGTGTATTTGGTGTTACTGGCGATAAAATAATATCAACTTCTTTAAAGTCTTTTTCAAAATTATCAGAAATCTGATCCCTTAAGTTTAAGCCTTTTAAGTAAATTTCATCTGAAAAACCTTGTGATAAAACTTGATTACCACCAACAATTCTTCTTTTAGATTCTTCAGAAAAATTTTCTGAACGTGTAATGGAGTAGGTGTCTTTTAAGTTATCACCTTCAATCCTTGATCCGTAATTTGTGCCATCTAATCTCGATAAATTAGAAGCTGTTTCAGCCATTGCTAAAGTATAATATGTAGAGACTAAGGTGTCAGATTCAAAAAAGTCTAATTCTTTTACTTCAATTCCTTTTCCTTTTATTTTTTCCATGGATGCTAAAAAATCTGCTTTTATTTGGCTATCAATAGCATCACTTTCTATAAAGTTTTTAAAATAACCAATGGTTTTTATTTCATCAGTATTTAAAATAGTTTCTTTGGATATTTTTTCTGATTGATAAGTAGTTTGATCTTTTATGTCTTTACCACTCATTACATTTAAAACGATTCTAATATCTTCTATCGATTTTGCAATTGGCCCAACGCAATCTGTAGATGATGCGTATGCCATAATTCCAAAACGAGAAATTCTACCATAAGTTGGTTTTAATCCGAAGACATTATTATAACCTGCTGGCTGACGAATTGAACCTCCTGTATCTCCACCAATAGAAAAAACGGTGTAATCTTTAGCAACATTAACAGCAGAACCACCACTTGAACCTCCTGAAACTAAATCAGAATTAATGGCGTTTTTTACAGCACCAAAAATGGTGTTTTCAGAAGATGAACCATGACCAAAAGAATCGCAATTTTCTTTTACTAAAGGTATTGCACCTGCATCTAATAATTTCTGAATTGCTGTTGCTGTATAAGCAGATTTGTAATTCTTTAGTAAATCAGAACTTGCAGTTGTATAAGTTCCTTGAAGCATATAAACATCTTTAATTCCGAAAGGAATTCCTTCTAAAAGTCCGATTTCTTGTCCGCTTTCAATTTTAGCATCAACTTTTGTGGCCAATTCTAAAGCTATTTTATCTAATAAAGAATTTACAGAATTGTAAGTATTAGATTTTAGTAAATCTAATCTGTCTTGTACTAATTTTGTACAAGTAAATTCTTTGGCCATCAATTGCTGATGGATTTTGTGTATTTGTGATTCCATCATTTATTCCTCAATTACTTTAGAAACTACTAAATAACCGTTTTTCTCTTTTGGAAAATTCTCTATGATTATCTCTTTCTCTAAAGAAGAACTATTTATGACTAAATCTTCTCTTAAATCATTTACAGAAACAGCATTGTTATGATTTTTATTAAAGGCATTTGCATTATTAGAGTTTGCATTTTTAATTACATCAAATAATTTATTTACAGCCTCAGATGGTTGGGCTCCCTTAATACTAGACAAAATGTCTACTGTCATAATTTTACTCATTTTCTTATAATTTAATGCATAAAAAAACCTTCCAAATTAGGAAGGTTATATAAATATCTGAATAAACAACAACCTTCCTTACCTATAAATTAGGATTAATGAAATTAAGATTGTTATTAATGATTCTCATAATTAGTATTCTATAATCGCAAATATATGTAGAATGAATGCTATAAAAATCGATTTTTATTAATTTTATTTAAGACTTATTGTTTTGATAATAATCTTAAATTTAAATATCAATCTGATAATAATTTTAAGAAAATGCACTAAAAATTTGTAGTTAAATTAATAGCGCATTCTTTTAATTCATTAAATTCAAATCCAACATAAGTTCGGAGCTGTAAATAAACAAATTATAGTATTAATTATAAACATTATTTATATTTTAGGTTACATATTTATTGTTTATATCTTTTTTAGGTAATAAAATGATAGTTGATTTCTAAATAATATAGGTTTTACTTTAAATTGCTTAATTCTTTAAAATTTGTTAGATATAATTTGCGCAAATAAAAAACCATTTTTACATTTGTAACATAATGATTAACAAACAAAACATATCTTGGTGGTGGAACTCTCTTAATAAATAAGTGAGACTATACCTGTATGTAAAATATATTAAAAAGGCTTATCTCACGATAAGCCTTTTTCAATTCAATACAATGAAGAATATAAAATTTAAAACAATACATAAAACTAAAATTGCAGATACAATTACGCCTGTTGGTTTGTACTTGCGTATTAGAGATAAGTATGCAAATACTCTTTTATTAGAAAGTTCAGATTATCATAGTAAAGACGAAAGTTTTACATTTATAGCCATTGAGCCTGTAGTTTCTATAAAGGCAGAAAATCATCATTTATGTTTTTCTCATAAAAATGTAGAAATAGAAAATAAAAAAATTGGTAGAAATTTTAACCAAATATTTGAAGAGTATAGTAAAAGAATAGAGTTAGACTCTCCTGCAGAATTAAAATCATTTAATGGTTTATATGGTTACACTACTTATGATTCTGTACAGTATTTTGAGAATATAGAGTTAACGGTTGATGAGGCTCCTTCAGCTATACCTTTACTACAATACAGTTTTTACAGATTTATTATTGCTATCAATCATTTTAATGATGAAATGACTTTGATAGAAAATATTGAAGAAGGTACTGAGTCTAGAATTAAAGAAATTCAAACTTTAATAGATGCACAGACTTTTAATACATATCAATTTGATATTGTAGGGGAAGAAACTTCTAATGTTAAAGGTGAAGAGTTTATTGAGTATGTAAAGAAAGCAAAAGCACATTGTAAAAGAGGAGATGTTTTTCAGTTGGTTTTATCTCGCCAATTTCAACAAAAATTTAAAGGAGATGAGTTTAATGTATACAGAGCTTTACGTTCTATAAATCCATCACCTTATTTATTCTATTTCGATTACGGTTCTTTTAAATTAATGGGTTCTTCACCAGAAGCACAGATTAAGATTTCTGCAGGTAAAGCAACCATAAATCCTATTGCTGGTACTTTTAGAAGAACAGGAGATATGGCTAAAGATATTCAGTTAGGTAAAAAGCTTTCTGAAGATAAAAAAGAAACTGCAGAACATGTAATGCTAGTAGATTTAGCTAGAAACGATTTAAGTAAACATGCAGATCAAGTAGAAGTAGAGGTCTTTAAAGAAGTGCAATATTTTAGTCATGTTATTCATTTAGTTTCGACTGTAACAGGACAATTAAAAGGAAATCCAATAGAAATTGTAGGGGATACATTTCCTGCAGGTACTTTAAGTGGTGCACCAAAATATAAGGCAATGCAATTAATTGATACTTATGAAAATCAATCTAGAGGATTTTATGGTGGTGCAGTTGGTATTATTGGTTTAGATGGCTCTGTAAATTTAGCCATTGCAATACGTTCTTTTGTAAGCAAAAATAAAACTTTGTATTATCAAGCAGGAGCAGGAATCGTGATTCACTCAGATGAAGAAAAAGAATTACAAGAAGTAAATAATAAGTTAGCAGCTTTGAAAAAAGCCTTAATTCTAGCAGAACAAATTTAAAACTAGCTTTTAAAATGAAAATATTAATAATAGATAACTACGATTCATTCACCTACAACTTAGTTCACATGGTTGAAGAAATTACGGGTACTTTTCCTGCAGTTTTTAGAAACGATGAAATAAGTATTAATCAAGTTGGTGAATTTGATTTAATTATGCTTTCTCCTGGACCTGGAATTCCAGATGAAGCAGGTATTTTAAAAGAAGTTATTAAAACCTATGCAGGTGTAAAACCTATATTTGGAGTTTGCTTGGGTTTACAAGCAATTACTGAAGTTTTTGGGGGTAAAATTATCAATCTAAATGATGTGTATCATGGAGTAGCAACAGAAATGAAGGTTACAGATGATAGTGCAGTAATTTTTAAAGATATACCAGCAATATTTTTAGCTGCACGTTATCATTCTTGGGCAGCAACAGATGAGGGTTTCCCAAATGAATTAAAAGTTACAGCTAGAGATGAAGAAGGATTAATTCAGGCTATTGAGCATGTTGCTTATCCAATTTCTGCGGTTCAATTTCATCCAGAATCTATTTTAACAGATGTTGGTAAACAGTTGGTGACGAATTTTATCAACTCTGCAGAGTTGAATGCTGAACTTGATTCAGCATCTAAATAAAAAATATACTGAAATAAATTCAGCATAATATGAAAGCAATTTTAAATAAATTATACAATCACGAAAGGTTAACCAAGCTTGAAGCAAAACAAGTTTTAAAAGACATTGCTTTAGAGAAATATAATGATGCGCATTTGGCTTCTTTTATGACTGTTTTTATGATGAGACCAATTACAGTTGATGAACTTGCTGGTTTCAGAGATGCTTTAAAAGAATTAGCCATAAAAATAGATTTATCTGATTTTAATACCATTGATATTGTTGGTACAGGAGGTGATGGAAAAGACACCTTTAACATATCTACTTTAACCTCTTTTATTGTTGCAGGTACAGGTCAAAAAGTTGCAAAACATGGTAACTATTCTGTGTCTTCTCAATCTGGTTCTTCAGATATGTTAGCCAGTTTTGGTTATGAATTTACGAATGATGAAAACACACTTAAAAATCATTTAGATAAAGCCAATATTTGTTTTTTACATGCGCCTAAATTTCACCCAGCAATGAAAGCTGTTGGCCCTACAAGAAAGGCTTTAAAATTAAAGACGTTTTTTAATATGCTTGGGCCCTTGGTAAACCCAAGTTCTCCTAAAAACCACATGTTAGGAACCTTTAATTTAGAGGTTGCACGTTTGTATAACTATATTCTGCAAGATGAAGATATCAACTATGGAATTATTCATGCTTTAGATGGTTATGATGAAATTTCGTTAACTAGCGGATTTAAAATGTTTACTAAAAAAGGAGAGCAATTAATAAACCCAGAAGATATAGGTCAGCAAAGAATACAACAATCTGAAATTTTTGGAGGAAATTCTGTGGCTGATGCAGCAAAAATTTTTAAGACAATTTTAGAAGGTGAAGGTACAGAAGCACAAAATAATGTGGTGCTTACAAATGCTGCTTTTGCACTAAAAATTGTAGATGATAAAAAAGCTTTTAGTACTGCCTTTGAGGAAGCAAAAGCATCTTTATTTGGAGGCAAAGCAAAAGATTGCCTGAATAAATTAATAAACCTATAAATGACTAAGAAGAAAAATAATTTATACTTAATTATTCCTGCTTTTCTGTTTGTGGGTATGGCTATAGGTATACAAACAGGCAGTATTGTTAAACAAGGAATTATAGGTTTAATAGTGGGTTTAGTAGTATATATGTTTTTAAGAATTCGAAACAATAAATTAAAAAAATAAAGTCGATAAAATGACAATTTTAGATAAAATAATCGCATTTAAAAAGAAGGAAATTGCTAAAATAAAAGCAGATGTACCTCTTAAGAAATTAGTAGAAAGTCCTAAATTTAAAAGAACACCAATCTCACTAAAGAAATCTTTATTAGAAGTAGGTTCAACAGGAATTATTGCTGAGTATAAACGTCAATCACCATCTAAAGGTATCATAAATGATAAAGCAACAATTGCTGAGGTTACAAATGGATATTTAGATGCAAATGTAGCTGCACAATCCATATTAACAGACACCTCTTTTTTTGGAGGAACAATGGCAGATTTAATGGAAGCAAGAATAATCAATCAAACAAAACCAATTCTAAGAAAAGATTTTGTGGTTGATGGTTTTCAAATTGTGGAAGCAAAAGCCATTGGAGCAGATGTAATTTTATTAATAGCTTCTTGTTTAACATCAGAAGAATTAAAAAATTATGGAAATTTGGCTACAGATCTAGGTTTAGAGGTTTTATATGAAGTGCATACACAAGAAGATTTAGATAAGATTTCTGATTTAAATAATAAAATTATCGGAATTAATAACCGTAATTTAAAAACATTTGAGGTTGATTTAGATCATTCAATAAAACTGGCAAATCAAATTCCAGATACATGTATTAAAGTTTCAGAAAGTGGAATTTCTGACCCAAGAATTATTATTGGTTTAAAAGAATATGGATTTCAAGGATTTTTAATAGGAGAAAATTTTATGAAAACCGATAACCCTGGAGAAGCTTGTCAAGATTTTATAAATCAAATTAAATAATGGAAAGAGTTTCTTTGGATCCTATTTTGCCTCAAAATCCTAAAGTTTTTATTTTAGGAACTAAGCCAGGGAATCTAGAATTAAGGAAACAAGAATATTATGCAAACAATGGAAATTCATTTTGGAAAATTATTTATGAATTGACAGATGAAATATTTAGTAAAAACTATGCACAAAGAATAGATGTTTTAAAAAGAAACCATATTGCAGTTTGGGATGTTGCGCAGTTTGGAGAACGTGTAAGACCTGGAGCTCAGAATGTAAAAAATGAAGTTCCAAATCCAATAAATGAAATTGTAGAAATGTATCCATCAATCAAACAAATCATTTTTAACGGTCAAAAGTCTTATGATTTATATCACAAACATTTTACTAAAATTGAGGGTATAATTTACGATGTAGTTTTGTCTACAAGTCCTGCAAATACAAGGTTTTCGTTTAGAGAAAAATTAAATAACTGGAAAGAGAAAATAGTATGAAACTAAAAGTTTGTGGAATGAAATATGTAGATAATATTCAGCAAGTGGCTGAATTACAGCCTGATTATCTAGGCTTTATTTTCTATGAAAAATCAAAAAGAAATTTTGAAGGTATTATTCCAGACTTTTCGAATGCAATAAAAAAAACGGGTGTTTTTGTAAATGAGCATTTAGAAATTGTAATTTCATTAATAGAAGAGTATAGATTAGATGCTATTCAATTGCATGGAGATGAAACTGTAGCCTATGTAACAGAGTTAAAACAACATTTATCAGAAAGAAGAACTTTGTTTATTGAAGAAAATAAGTCCATTAAAAAGAGAAAAAATCAACATTATATTTCAAAAAATGAGATTGAAATTATAAAGGTTTTTGGAATTAAAGATTCCTTTAATTTTGATGTGTTAGAACCTTATTTAGAGGTTGTAGATTATTTTTTGTTTGATACAAAAGGAAAGGAAAGAGGAGGAAATGGAACTCAATTTGATTGGTCTGTTTTAAATGCTTATCCATTTAATAAACCTTTCTTTTTAAGTGGAGGTATAGGTTTAGAAGAGGTTGAAGAGGTTAAGAAAATTCAAAAATCAGGTTTACCTATATATGCATTAGACGTAAACAGTAGATTTGAAAGTAAGCCAGGTGTTAAAAAAATAGAAGAATTAGAAAAGTTTAAAAAAGAAGTATTTGTATAATCACCAATAAGTTGATTTTACACAATAATTGATTATAAAATATAGATTTATGAAATCAAAATTTCACCCAGACAAAAACGGATATTTTGGACAATTTGGAGGAGCGTTTATCCCTGAATTGTTGCATCCAAATGTGAAGGAGTTAGAAGATAATTATATTCAAATTATCGAATCTAAAGAATTTCAAGACGAATACAAATCGCTTTTAAAAGACTTTGTGGGTAGGCCTACACCTTTATATTTGGCAAAAACTTTGTCAGAAAAATATGGAGCTCATATTTATTTGAAGAGAGAAGATTTATGTCATACAGGTGCACATAAAGTAAACAATACTGTTGGTCAGATTTTAATTGCTAAGAAATTAGGTAAAACTAAAATAATTGCTGAAACTGGTGCTGGTCAGCATGGAGTAGCAACAGCTACAGTTTGTGCTTTAATGGGTTTAGATTGTACTGTTTTTATGGGCGAAAAAGACATTGTTCGTCAAGCACCAAATGTTGCTCGAATGAAAATGTTAGGAGCCAAGATTGTACCTGCAACATCTGGCTCTAAAACTTTAAAAGATGCTACTAATGAAGCTATTCGATATTGGATTCAAAACCCAGAAACTTTCTATTTAATTGGTTCTGTTGTAGGTCCTCATCCACATCCAGATATGGTTGCACGTTTACAAGCTATTATTTCTGAAGAAATGAAATGGCAGTTAAAAGAAAAAACGGGTAAAGAAGATCCAGATACAATTATAGCTTGTGTTGGTGGTGGTTCTAATGCTGCTGGTGCTTTTTATCATTATTTTGATGATGAAGATGTAGAATTAATTGCTGTTGAAGCTGCAGGTTTAGGTGTAAATTCAGGTGAAAGTGCAGCAACTTCTCAATTGGGTGAAGTTGGCATTATACATGGTTCTAAAACTATTTTAATGCAAGATGATTATGGGCAAATTGTAGAGCCTTATTCTATTTCTGCTGGGTTAGATTATCCTGGTGTTGGCCCTTTGCACGCTTATTTGTATGAAAGTGGAAGAGCTAAATTTATGAATGCAACAGACAAGGAAGCTTTGGCTGCTGGTTTTGAATTAACGAAGTTAGAGGGTATTATTCCTGCTTTAGAAACTGCGCATGCTTTAGCTGTTTTGCCTAAAATAGATTTTAAGAAAGATCAAGTTGTTGTTATCAATTTATCTGGAAGAGGAGACAAGGATTTAGAAACATTTATTCAACATTTAGAAGATTAAGCATGAATTCAATTCAAAAAATATTCGAACAGAAAGATGAAAATCTTTTATCAATTTATTTTACTTGTGGCTATCCTGAGCTAAATGACACTAATAAAGTAATTAAAACATTAGAAGCTAATAATGTCGATTTTATTGAGGTAGGGTTACCTTATTCAGATCCTTTAGCAGATGGGCCAACCATACAAGATAGTAGTCAGCAAGCTTTAAAAAATGGAATTAATTTAGATATTGTTTTTGAGCAGTTAATGGAGATTAAAGAAACCAATAAAACACCTTTAGTTTTAATGGGCTATTTAAATCAAATGCTTAAATATGGAGAGGATAAATTTTGTAAAAAAGTTGTAGAATGTGGAATAGATACTTTAATTATTCCAGATTTACCAATGGTAGAGTTTGAAAACCATTATCAGCAATTGTTTGATAAATATGGATTGACAAATGTATTTTTAATTACACCTCATACCTCAGAAGAACGTATTCATAAGATAGATAATTATACAAACGCTTTTATTTATGTGGTTGCTTCTGCATCTATTACTGGTGCAAAAGGTGAAATTTCTAACCAACAAATTGCCTACTTTGAAAGAATAAAAGCAATGAAATTGAAAAGCAAGTTAATAATAGGTTTTGGTATTTCTGATAGTAAAACATTTACGACAGCATGTTCTTATGCAAATGGTGCAATTATAGGTTCTGCTTTTATTAAAAGTTTAAAAAGTACAGGAGTTTCAGGAATTGGAAACTTTATATCTGGAATTAGATAATTTAAAATTTTAGCTATAAAAAAAAGCGATGTTATAACATCGCTTTTTTTATGCTTTTTATATGTTAGTTAATTGTAGTTGTTACCTCAATAACTCCATTAGCTCCTCTTAAGCCATAAATTGATGTTTCTGGCCCTTTTAAAACTTTTATTTTTCTAATAGTAGTAGGTACTATATCACCAAAGGTATCAACGTCTACTGGTACTCCATTTAATATTAATAATGGAGATCTTGCACCACTCCAAGAAGCTGTACCTCTAATACTAATTACATTTGTTGTAGATACATTAACACCAGCAACTTTTCCTCTTAAATAATCATAAATGTCTCTAAATTGAATTGGATCTGCAATTTTTGTATCACGTCTTCCTGATACATAATTTTCATCATTCTTATCACTAACAATATTAATAATCATAGAACTTTGTCCATTATAAGCTACTTTTTTAACACCTACTAAAGGAGAGAATGCTGTTATTTCTTTTGGAGCTTTATCTAATTTAACTTTAAAATAACCAGCTTTGTTGGCTACTCTTCTTTGCTTTACATTGTCTATTAAAATAACTGCACCAGGAACTGCATTGTTATTGGCGTCTTTTACAAGAATTGTTAATTTAATTTTTTCTCCAGATTTTTTCTCTTGTGCAGAGAAATTAGCAGTAAATATAAAAGCTGCTAATAACATTAAGGTTTTTACTAATTTCATATCGTTTGATTTTTTTTTAATACATCAAGAATAATGCCAGTATTATTAACAGAATTCACAATAAAAATACTTAAAATAAACTAATAATTCAATTAAATAAACGTTTTTAACTATTCTGCTTGATAAACTTTTTCACCATTTAAATAGGTTGTAATAGCCTTTGTAGAAGGTAGTTTTGATTCTTCTACAGCCATAATATCTTGATTTAATATTACAAAATCAGCAAATTTACCTACTTCAATACTTCCTTTTTCATCTTCTTCAAAATTTGAATAAGCAGCCCAAAGTGTCATCCCTTTTAAAGTTTCTTCTCTAGAAAGTGCATTTTCCATTTGAAAACCATTTTCAGGATAATTATTTAAATCTTTTCGAGCTACAGAAGCATAAAAGGTATAAAAAGGATTAACCTTTTCTACTGGGAAATCTGTACCTAATGCTACTTTTCCATAATTGTTTAATAAATCTTTAAAAGCATAAGCACCTTCCATTCTCTCTTTACCAACTCTGTCTGCAGCCCAATACATGTCTGAGGTTGCATGTGTAGGTTGTACTGATGGTAAGATGTTATCGAAATTTTTAAAATCTTCTGGACTGATAATTTGTGCATGTTCTATTCTCCAACGTCTATTTTTTTTATTTTTTAAAACATCTTTATAAGTTTTTACTAACCAAGTATTAGCAGAATCTCCAATTGCATGTGTGTTCATTTGAAATTCAGAAGCAGCAATTTGTCTTGCAATTTCTTGATATCTTTCAGGACTATAAATCAAAGCTCCATAATGATTATCTCTATCTGAATACGATTTTCTCATAGCAGCACCTCTAGAACCTAAAGCTCCATCACCATAAACTTTGAATGATCTTACATTTAGGTAATCTGTTTTATAAGTTCCCTTATTTAAATAGTAATCAATTTGTTCTTGTTTATCACCAGAAATCATAGCGTAAATTCTCATTTTTAACTTTTTGCTATTTTGCAATTCATCAATAAGTTCTATGGTGTTTCTGTCTAAACCAGCATCATCTACAGTGGTTAATCCATAAGAAAAACAGATGTCTTGCGCATCTAGTAAACCTTTAATGGCAACTTCTTTAGAAACTGAAGGTAGCTTTATAAAATCCATTGCAGCATCAATTAAAACTCCAGTAATTTTACCATCCTTTTTAATGATTTCTCCACCAGAAACTTCTGTTTCATTTGTAATTTCTGTTAAATCTAAGGCAGCTTGATTTACTAATAGTGCATGACCATCAACCCTAGTTACTGCAACAGGTGTTGTAGGAAATAGCTCATCTAATTTCTCTTTAGTAGGAAATTCTTTTATTTCCCAATCATTTTGATCCCAACCACGACCTGTAATATAGGTAGTGTTTTTTTCTTTTTGAAACGCTACTAATTTTTGAAGCACATCATCATAACTAGTTGTGCCCTCCAAATCTACTTTCTGTTGTTGTAAACCCATTCTATAAAAATGACAATGAGCATCAATTAAGCCAGGAACAATAGTTTGGTTTTTAGCATCAATAATATTGTCTGATTGGTATTTATCTTCAATTTCTGAAGTAGTACCCACAGCAATAAATTTACCATCTTTAATCGCAAATGCTTCTTCATTATCAAAAGATGAATTTACTGTGTAGGCATTTGCATTTACAACAATTAAATCTGCTTGCTCTTTTTGACAAGAGGTAATTAAAAGTATAAAAATAAAAAGTGGGTATAAATTTTTCATTTGATATAAATTAAGCGTTGATATATATTAAATAAGCACCATAAATCAGAACAAATTGAAATGGTATCCTTACAATTGCTATAGTTTTTGAGCCAATAGCTGGTCTTTTTTTAGTGACATCCCAAATATGTATGGGTAATAAAAAAATCAATAAAAAGATAATTCCTAAAGCTGCAAATTTTTGGGTTTGAGGAAAAAACACACCTAAACCTAACACCAGTTCAATAAGCCCAAAAATATAATTTACTAGTTTTTTTGGAAAGATATCAGGTATAAAATGTTTAAATATATTTGGTTTAATAATATGCATGATTCCTGCATATGAGAAAAATCCACCAAAAATTATTTTCAATACAATGATTACTATATCCATCAGATTATAATTTTACAGGTGTATCTCCATAGAGATATTTGTCCATTAAATAAACAATACTAGCCATAGATGCACTACCTAATTCTAACTCTCTTTTATTTACTTTATCAAAAGTATCTCTGCTAGTATGATGATAATCGAAATAACGTTGTGAGTCTGGTCTGTAACCTACTAAGGTTACATTTTCATCTTTTAAAGGACTAATATCTGCACCTGAACCTCCTTTTTCTATGTCATGTAAACCATAAGGAGATAATAGTTTTTTCCAGCTTTGTAAAAGAGTTGTGTTTGCAGAATTTGCATCTATAGAGAAACCTCTTGGTGTATGACCACCTGAATCTGATTCTAAGCCACCTATATGATTTTCTTTGTTTAGCGTAGCTAATTCAGCATATTTTTTAGCTCCTCTTGTGCCATTTTCCTCGTTCATAAAAAACACGATTCGAATTGTGTTTTTAGGTTTTATGTTGTTTTTTTTAAATAGATAAGCTACTTCTAATGATTGTACAACTCCTGTACCATCATCATGTGCACCTTCTCCTAAATCCCAAGAATCTAAATGCCCACCAACTACAAATATGTTTTCTGGTGTTTCACTACCTCTAATTTCGCCAACTACATTAAAAGAGGGTGCATCTGGAAGTGTTTCGCAGTTTTGCTTGAAATAGAATTTTAAATTAGGATTTGAAATTAAATCTTTGCTCAAATTTTCTGCAGCAAGAGAGCTTATTGCAGCTGCAGGTATGTGTTGTTCTGCAGGTAAATCTCCATAACTCATAGTTCCTGTATGAGGAAAATCGTCTATTGAGTTGGTCATAGATCTTACAATTACACCTTTTGCTCCAAATTTACCACAAATTGCAGCTCCTCTAACTCTTTGATCTACACAACCACCATAAGCTTTAAATGTGTGTATTAAGGTGTTGTCAAAAGGTCTATTAAAGAAGACTATTTTATCTTTCATTTTATCTCCTAAAGCTTCTGCTTCCTCTAAACTTTTAACTTCTATAACTTCTGCCAAAACTCCAGAATTAGGTGTTGCTACAGAAAAGCCTAAGGCACAAATAGCTACGTTTTTTTGAACACCATTTGTTGTGTAGGTAGCAATTTCTTTTTCACCTCTAACCCAATGAGGAACCATAACAGGTTGCAGCCAAATTGAATCTAATCCTACTTCATTCATTACTTTTTCTCCCCATTCAACAGCCATTTGGGCTTCTGGAGAACCAGATAATCTACCACCAACATTTTGCGTTAAATCTCTTAACCATTCATAAGATTTACCATTGGTTAAAGCAGTGTTAAAAAAGGTCTTAATATTGGTTGAATCTGATTTTTCTTCAGCAGTTAATTGATTGTCATCTATGGGTTTTTCTTGTTTTTCATTACAAGAAATCATTAAAAGTGAAAGAGAAAGAAAGAAAAGAATTTTTTTCATTTTGTAGTTTTTTTATTCAGTTTATAAAACTACGAAAATCAAGAGAGATTATAAGAACAATTTAGAAGGATTTAAACTTGCTCTAATAGTTTAACAGACTCTTTATAAATGTATTTATATTTCTTCTTGTTAGTTTCAATCATATTATCGATTTCAGAAATAATTACATCTAGCGTATTTTTTGCATCATCTTTGTTTTCCTGTCTGACCAAAAAGCGAGCGAATTCAAGTCTTTCAGGATAGTTGGAGTACCTAATATTGGTTTTTTTAAACTCAATTTCGGCTTTATCATTAAAACCACATTTTTCTAAAGAAATAGCATAAATACAAATGGTGCCTTTAAAGAATTTGTCTAAATCTATTTGATCTGCACATTCAACAACTTTTTTATAGTTCTTAAGTTCAAAATAGCACTTTGCCAATTTGTTTAGAGTGTGTTTGTCTTGATGCACGTTAGATTCTAATGCTTTTTCGTAAAATAGAATGGCTTCTGGGTAGTTTTTATTCTCTCTATAGGCGTCTGCCAAATTAGATTTATTTTGAAAAGAATCTGCAAATTTTAGCTTTTCTTTGAGATCTTTTATCTTTTTGCCTGGGTTTAAAGAGTTTCTAATTTTATCATTAGCATTCGAAATATTTCTGCTACTTACAATTTCTAGAAAAAAGTAAACTAGAGCTCCAATTACAGGTACAAAAAAAACGATGAAATACCAGTAGTAATCATTTCTGCTTTTATAAATATGAAAGATACAAAACGCTTGGAAAGCGATTAATAGGTAATAAATCATAGAGGCACAAATATAATTAAAAACTTAGGGGATACTCTTGGCTTTTTAGATAAGTTGTGCTTTTTGTCTGTTAATTGATAATTTACTAGAAATCAAACTTATATGTAAGGCCTCCTAAAACTTGAAAACCTTGTACATTAAAGTTGGTAAACCTTTGATAATTGTTATTTAAAACGTTGTTTAGTTTTACGAAAGCAGAGAATTTATCTGAGAAGTGATACCCACCATTTAAATTCACATCTACAAAAGAATCTAGCGTTTGCGAACCACTTATGTTAAAAGATGAGCCTGAATAAAGGACATCTTTACGTTCACCTACAAAAAATATGTTTGCATGTGTGTACCATTTGTTGGTTTTGTATTTTGCATTGAAAGAGGCTTGTAGATTAGGTAGATTCCATGCTTCAGCTTCTGTTGTTGATTCAAAATTATCAAACTGAAAACTAGAAGAAAGCGTTAATTGTTTATTTACATCGTATTCTAATTCAGTAGCCAAAGAAATCGTTCTTACATCATCATAAACTACAGAGAATGAGTTGCCATATTCGTAACCTTTAAAGAGAACTCCATTGTTACCATTATTTGCTCCATTAGATTTTGAGTAGTTTTTTATAAACAAGGCTTTGTCTTCTTCTTCTTTAACAGTTGCAGATAAATTATAACTTATACTTTTATTAATAACTCCATTTAAACCTAAAAAGGCATTGTATTTTTCATTGGTTTGGGTAATGAATTGAGTTGGACTTATAAACGGATTCTGGTCAGATAATTCTTTGTAAGTATTAGTATTTAAATTTCCAAAAACACCTGCGTAAATGGTAAGATTATCTTTTATAATCGGTTTTTGAATTTGTATGTCTGGATACACTAAAAAGTGATTCACTTCATTTTCTGTGTCAAAAGCAGCAAAGAATTTAAAGCCTAGTTTTAATGCAAAGTCACCAAAGGTAGCTTTGTATTCAGGATTTATTTTGGCAGTGAATAGTGAATAATCTATGGTGTTTGAATTGGTAAATTCACTTGTAAAAGTACCTCCTAGATATTCTAAACCTGTTTTTACTTGTAAATTTTTTAAACTAGGATTCAGAAAATCTATAGGTAAATCAAAATTAGTGTTGAAATTGAATAAATACTCAGAGCTGCTATAATCATCAGCAAAATAAGCTAAAGAAAGCTGACTACTAGTGATATAAGCGTCTATAAAATCAAGGTCACCTACCAAATTGAAGTAATTATAGGTTTGACTTTCATCTATATTATTAGTTGCTGTTTCAGTAAGTGCAGTTTCATCAATTCCATACCAATTGTAGGTATTTCTTTCTCCATTTAAAGTGATGGTCCAATCAAAATAGCGTTCTTCTTTCTTGTAGAATATAGATGCATTTAAATTACTAAAATCGCTATTTAGTTTTGTGTTCTGGATATTATCTAATGAGCCTGTATATTTGGCAGATAATCCAAATTCACTTTGAAAACGTGTGTAATTATGTAGGTACGTTTCTACATAAGGCGAATTAAAGTTTCCATAACCTAAAGCTAAAAAGTTGTTGTAAATGCGTTCTTTTACGCCAACATCTATACTTTTTGCAACACCACTTTTTGGAATAAAAGTAGAAGCAACTGGAGCTGAAAAAATAGTGTAAGAAAGTTTTTTCTTTTTACTTTTTGATGAAAGCTCTATAGTTGGGTTTTGCTTTATTTTATTAGCGTCTGCAATTTTAGGATTGTATTTTGTAACTACTTCTACAACCTCTGTTTTTACAGTATCTATTTTACTGTTTTTTTTAACTGGTTTTTTACTTTGAGCATAAGAACTAAATACTCCTAAAACCAATACAAATATGAATAAACACTTTTTCATTATTATTTATTTTTAGGAGTTACTGAATTGTTTGTTTTAGCTTCACTTTCCTTAATGGTCTTCAATTCTTGCTTAGCTTCAGTTACAATATCTTCAAATTGACCAAAATTTTTAATAATATTTTCTAGAATAAAAGTGGCTTGGTAAGCATCTTCTAAACTATAATAATTCTTAGCCATAATAATGTAGCTTTTTACACCCCAATATTTGTAATTGCTATAATTAGCAATAAGTTCTTGAACAATTTTTGTTGAATTTTCATATTGTTTTTCAGCATTTAAGAAGTATGCTTTATAGTATAATGTTTCTGCCTTTAATTCACCATCAGCAGTTTGTTCTATAGTGTTAAAATACTCTTTTGCAGTTTCAAAATCTTCTGTTTTAAACGCAGTTCTTGCAATAATAGTTTTAGCATCTAAAATTACTTCATTATCTAATTTATCTTTAGATAAAACTTTTTTTGCATAATCTAAAGCTGCTTCGTTTTTGTTTGAGGTTGCATAACCTTTCATTAAATTACTTTGCGCAAATAAAATATTATCAGAACTATAGGCTTCTTGTTCTAAACGTAATAAATACGGTTCAGCATCATTAAAATTATTTTCTTGTAAATAGATTTGAGAGAGTTTTGCTAAAGCATCTTCACTAAATTCGGTTTGTCCAGCATCTAAAACTGTTTTGTATTTATCTATAGATTGATTGTATAATTCTTCTTTAAATAATATATCTGCTAAATAATAATTCGCTTTTAAACTATTTTTTCCAGTTGGAAAGTTTCTTAAGTATTTTTTTAAACTAAGAATACTACCATCATTTTTGCCTTCAAAATACTTGCGCTCTGCAATTGCAAAGGTTGAGTTTTCTAATTCAGAATCTGAGACTTCAACAAAATTTAATGTCTTAGTCCAAGCTACATATTCATTCAGTTTATCTTCATCTACATAAATATTTTTGGCATTTCTAACTGCTTCTAAAGCATCAGAAGAATTAGGATATTCTTTTGCTACCCTTTTAAAGTTTTTTAGTGCTAATGAGTTTTTATTTTGATTATAATACAACAGTCCTTCACGCACTAAAGCTCTAGGAATAAATATACTTTTAGGATGTTTTTCTAATAACCTCTTGTAAGCTTGATGCGCCTTTTCATTACTATTAAGCTTGGTGTAAGTGCTTGCCAATTGAAATAATGCATCATCTTTTAAAGAAGAAATTTGATAGTTGTTAATCACCTTTGTTAAGGCATCAACTTTAGATTCGTTGGCATCTTGAAAGCCATAACTCATTCCTATTTGATACATAGCATAATCTGCATCTAAACCAGAATTATCTATAATAATCTTATAAGCTATAATAGCTTTTCCATAATTTCTAATGGCAAAATAACTATCTCCTAAACGTAAATAAGTATCATCAATAATGGTTTTATCGATATTATTTTTAGCCGAAAATTGATTAAAAGTTAAAGCAGCTTTATCATAATCTTTTAACTTAAAATGACAATAAGCAATATTGTATTCCAATAAAGGAAACTCAGCATTATTTGAACTTCTAAGATTGTTATTTAAGTTGATAAATTTAGAAAGTGCCTCTTCATAATTTTCTAAACGATATAAAGTTTCTGCTTCCCAATAACTAGCTTTTTTACTTATCTCATCAGTTTTAGATTTTTTTGCAGTTGTAAAATAACTTAATGCTTCCGCTGTTTTTTTCTCATTAAACAACTGAATTCCTCTGTATAGAGATACCTCTAAACTCAGGCTTATATTTTCGTTAGTTTTTTTCTTTTTTAAATAGTCTAAAGCACCTTGGTAATTATTTTGATGAATAAAAGATGATACAACCAATTCATTGATTTCTGTATACGATTTAGAGTTAGGATACGCTTTTAAATAATTCTGTAAAACATCAGAGACATTCTCAAATGGATTACCTTCTTCATAACTAAGCTTTGCATAATTTAAAGCTGCATCTTCTTTAATGCTTAAATTGTAGCTCATTTCACTTGCAGTTTTAAATGCATTAAGAGCTTCATTTTTCTTTTCTAAATTTAAGTAACATTCAGCCAAATGATAGTAAGCATTTTGTGCTACTGCATTCTGTTGAGCTATAATTTTATTAAAGTAACTAACAGCATTTATAAAATCGTTTTGTTTGTAGAAAGCATAACCTAATTGATAATAATCAGTATTATTCCATTTACCACTTTTACCTTTATAAGCCTTTAAATAAGGTATAGCATCTTCGTATTTATTTAGGTTAAAATAACTCTCACCAATAATTTTTGAAATCTCTGAAGCCTCTTTTCTTTTAGCTGTTTTTAAAAGTTCTTTACCCACTTTTATACATCTTTCAAAACTACCAGACTTAAAACTAATATCTAATAGATAGTAAGAAATCTCTGCTTTGTAAGAATCATTATCTGCAATTTCTTTTAAGGTAGATTCTGCAATACCATAATCTTCTAGTTTGTAAGAAATATATCCATAGTAATATCTAGAATCATTACCATATTTGGCATCATTAATTAGAGGTAAAAACTTGTCTTTGGCTAAATCTAAACGCTTAGCAACTAGCAAACCATACCCCATTTTAAAGTTGATTTCTTTTTGGTTTTCTTTAGATAACCCTTCTAAATTTACTTTTTGATACCATTTTAATGCATGAGCTGCTTTTTTGTTGGCAAAATAGTAGTTACCTACATTAAAGAAAGCTTTGTTTTTTTTATTACTTGCAGGATATTTTTCTACAAAAGCCAATACTTTTTTATCTGCATCTGTTTGATTTAGTTTAATGCCACACATTGCATTATAGTAACTGGCATCAGCCATTAAATTACTTTTCGGTGATGCACTATTTTCTACAATTGCAAATGTCTTTTGAGCTGCAGCATAAGCCTTATTGTTATATAACTTTAGTGCATTATTAAAATTAGCTTCTGCATTAACGTTAACAATTGATTGCTGTGCAAACACTACAGAAGAAATTGTAAAAAAGAATAGGAATAAAACCTGTTTTGTTACAAAACGATTTTTCATACAAATGTTTTAGTTCTAATTTTACTAACGAAGTTTTCTATAAATTGTTGGACTATTCATGAAAAAAATCGTCAAAAAAATAAATCAAAAGTAAGAATACTTGTAAAATCTTGTGCTAAAATCAATAGAAACTTATAAGTTTGTATAAACTACTATTTTATGGAAAAACCAGTTTTACATTTAGAAAATGCCGATATTTATCAAAGAGATAATTTAGTACTGTCTAAAGTAAATTTAACCATCAATAAAGGTGATTTTTATTATTTAATTGGTAAAACAGGGAGTGGTAAGAGTAGTTTAATGAAAACGCTTTATGGCGATTTAAAATTGCAAAGAGGCACAGGAACTATTGTAGATTTTGATTTAAAGAAATTAAAAGAAAAAGAAATTCCGTTTTTAAGAAGAAAAATTGGTATTGTCTTTCAAGATTTTAAACTTTTAAGTGATAGAACCGTTTTTGAAAACTTAGAGTTTGTTTTAAAAGCTACTGGCTGGAAAAATAAAGAGGAAATGAAAGCTAAAATCAACCAAGTTTTAGAAAAGGTGGGTATGCAATCTCAGTACTACAAAAAAACCTTCGAACTTTCTGGAGGAGAACAACAAAGAGTGGCTATTGCAAGAGCTCTTTTAAATGATCCAGAATTAATTTTAGCAGATGAACCTACAGGTAATTTAGATCCAAAAACTTCGTTAGAGGTAATGGATTTATTGAATAAGATTCATAAAAGTGGAAAAACCATTTTAATGGCCACTCATGATTATCAGCTAATCGTAAAGTTTAAACATAATACATTAAAGGTAGAGGCAGGAGAACTTTTTGAAGTTGCCCAACAAACTACAGTTTAGTAAAAATAAATTTTTGAGTAAAAAGAAAATTTTTGTTGCAGTTACTAACGATATTTCTACAGATTATCGAGTGCACAAAATTTGCAATTATTTAATCTCTAAAAATTATGATGTTACTGTTTACGGTAGAGTTTTGCCAAATACTATTCAAGTTGATAGAGCTTATAAAATTGTAAGAAAGAAACACTTTTTTAATCATAATTTTCTTTTTTATGCCGAATTTAATATAAGATTGTTCTTCACTTTACTTTTTACAAAAACCAATATTATTCTTGCTAATGATTTAGATACTTTACCTGCTTGTTTTTGTGCATGTCGTTTAAAAAATGTAGAATTAGTTTATGACAGTCATGAACTTTTTTCTGAAGGTCCAGAACTGCAAGGAAGAACTTTTGTGCAAAGTTTTTGGAGAAAATTGGAAGACTATTTCCTGCCAAGAATTAAGAAATCTTATACTGTAAGCGAATCTATTGTAGATTTTTATAATGATAAGTATCGAAATCAAATGGGTTTAATTAGAAACATTCCCTTAAAAAATGATATTGCAGATGTTATAGAAGTTTCATTTCCCTCACAAAATAAAACCATTTTATATCAGGGAGTATTAAATCCAGGAAGAGGTTTAAAACCTATGATTAAGGCCTTACATTATGTAGAGGATTTAGATTTAATTATTATTGGTTATGGTAAAGTAGAAGAGGAGCTTAAACAGTTTGTAAACGAAGAAAATATGCAAAGTAGAGTGCATTTTTTAGGCAGAGTAGCAAGAGAAAAATTATTCAATTATACCCAGAAAGCAACCTTGGGTATGGTTTTAGAAGAACCTTTGGGTTTAAGTTTTACATATGCTCTACCTAACAAATTATTCGATTATATTCATGCAGAAATACCTATAATTGCAGGTAAGCTTCCTGAAGTAGAAAGAATAATAAACGAATATAATGTAGGTGTTTTAGTTGATGATTATCAACCAGAAACCATAGCAAAAACTATAAAAGAACTATTGAACAACAAACAAATGTTAGCCCAAATAAAAACAAATCAACAGAAAGCAAAAGAAATTCTTTGCTGGGAAAAAGAGCAGCAAAAGTTAGATCAATATTTTTAAACCTTTACATGATCACTCCAAAAATTTCCATAATAATTCCTGTTTTTAATAATCTTTCTGGATTAATAAAAACTGTAGAAAGTATTCAAAACCAAATCTTTAAAAACTTTGAAGTTTGGATTATGGATGGTGGTTCATCATTAGAAACTCAGAATTATTTAAGTAATTTAGAAAAACCATTCTACTATCAATCTAGAGTAGATAATGGTATTTATGATGCTATGAATAAAGGAGTAGCTTTAGCCAAAGGTGAGTGGTTGTATTTTTTAGGCTCAGGAGATATTTTTTTTGATGACACTGTTTTATCTTCAATTTTTGATATTAAAGAACCTATTTCTGAACATATAATTGCTGGTAAAGTGGTTTATGAAGGAGCAACAAGTGCGTTTGTTTATAATGCCAAGAAAAAGGTAAAAGAAGCAGATTGGTCTAGATTTATGTGGATCAGAAATGGCTTGCATCATCAAAGTTCGTTCTATAAAAAAGAACTGTTTGACTCTTTAATTTATCAATTAAAATATCCTGTATTGGCTGATTATTGGTTAAATTTATATTTATATAAAATGGGTTTTACATGTAAAATTATAAATAGCGTTGTTGCTAAGTGTAATTCAGATGGAGTTTCAAAATCAGGAGATTGGTCAATTTATCAGGAAGAAATACAATTAAAAACAGATTTAAGTTCTCTTGCTTTTAAACCCTTTTATTATACAATCGCAAAAATTAAATACCTTTTCCGTAAAAGATTAAATGAGTAATAGAACAGAAATAGCCACTCTAATTGTAGAAAGATTAGAAACCGAAAAAACTCGGTTAATAGCTGATTATGCAAAAACAAAAAATACAATTGGTTTTTTTTATATTGATGATCTTTTACCAAAGGATTTAGCTCAAAAGATTTACAAAAATTTCCCTGATTTATCACTAACCAAAGAGCGTAAAAGCATTAGAGAGCACAAATATGTAGCTTTTCAAATGAATAAATATGCATCTATTTTAGAAGAAGTTATATACGCATTTCAAGATAGTAGAGTAGTTGCTAAAATTTCAGAGATCTGTACTATTGATAATATTCTACCTGATGAAAAATTGTATGCAGGTGGTTTATCTTTAATGGCTAAAGGCAATCATTTAAGTCCGCATTTAGATAACTCTCATGATAAAGACAGGCAACTTTGGCGTGTTTTAAATTTACTGTATTACGTAACTCCAAATTGGGAATTACAAAATGGAGGGAATTTAGAATTATGGCCTAAAGGATTAAAAAGTAAACCTATTACTATAGAAAGTAAATTTAACAGATTGGTAATTATGGCAACCCATCAAAAATCTTGGCATTCTGTAAACAAGGTTTTGCTAGATGAGGTAAGGTGTTGTGTTTCTAATTATTATTTTTCTAAAAAACCGTTGTTAAAAGACGATGATTTTCATGTCACTACATTTAGGGGCAGGCCATCACAAAAAATAAAAGATGTAGTATTAAAATTGGATAATGGTTTAAGAAGTTCTGTTCGAAAATTTTTTAAAAAAGGGATTAGAGAAAACCCACATCAGTATAAGAAGTAATTATAGTTCAAAAACTATAGGTTTGTTTTTACGTACATAATATTCGTCTACTAAACTTGCATTTACAAAATGTGTTTTATTAAAAGATTTTTCTCCATAAGCTTCGTGTATATGTCCAAAAACATGCAATTTTGGTTTAACTTCTTTTACTTTTTCTCGTAAAATTTTACAACCAACATCATCACCATCTTTAGTTTCATCTAAGATTCTAAATGGAGGGCAATGTGTAATTAGCACATCTGTATGAGTAGGAATTTTTGCAAAGCTCTCTCTTCTTTCTGTTGTGGTTTTATTAAATGCCCACTGATAAAAGGCAGGCTGATCTGGGCTACCCCAAAACTGAAAACCCTCTATTTTAACTCCAGAATTTTCTAAATAAATTACATTATCAGGTATAAGTTTTGCAATTTCTTCTTGCTTCTTTTTCTCGAAAAGAAAGTCATGATTTCCAGCGATAAATATTTTATGCTTGTGAGGTAAATTCGAAAACCAATTTAAAAATGAGGTTGTTTCAATACTATTTCCTTTGTTGGTAACATCACCTGCATGAATTATAACATCACCCAAAGGTAGCTCTGCATCTTTAATGAATTGATGCTTGTTATGGGTGTCAGAAATTAAAACAATTTTCATATTTGTATATAAAAAAACCTCAATTAATACTATTAGTTGAGGTTTTAGATTGTGGAGACGCCGAGAATCGAACTCGGGTCCAAACAAGCAGCCAAAAAGCTTTCTACATATTTAGTTCTTTCTTAGTTTTCGTTCAAAAGCTGATTAAGAACAATCCACTTTTAACTTAGCTTTTTTAGTTTCAAAAACCTGCCAAAGCTACAAGTTTTCTATGTTTATTTTTACGATGCCCATAAGTGAAACGCCATAAACCAAGGCTTTTCGTGGACATAAAGCTTGCTCACCTTGTGAGCCGAGGCTTAATCCTACTATAATTCAGATTAGGCAGCTAAAGCGTAGTTATCTTCGCCGTTTAAAAAGTTGAAATAAGTTTTACAAGAATCATTTCACTCCTTGATATGCTTACAAATTCACTGTCCTTGCTGTCAAAACCAGTCGTCCCCAAAATAATTTGGGCGTTACTTTATTTTAAAAGCATTTAAAATTAAAGTCAGGCTTTCACTACTCGTTTTTTATTCCATTACATTTCATAAAAGAACTCAAACAAATCGTTTAATCCTTAACGCAGTCTGCAAAAATACAAAAACATTCACATTAGTTTTGCAATTTTTATCATTATGTTAAGACAGTATTTTTTTATCATTTCTTAACTTTGAGAAAATAAATAAATTATGATTAAGAAAGGAACAAGAGTAAAATGGAATTGGGGTAATGGAACAGCCGAAGGTAAAGTGGAAGAGACTTATACAGAGAAAGTTACTAAAACCATAAAAGGAAACGAAGTTACCAGAGATGGTGAAGAAGGTAATAAAGCCCTTTACATAAAACAAGAAGATGGTAGTGCTGTCTTAAAATCAGAAAGCGAAGTAGAGAGAGCATAATCTCTCTAAGAAATTTTTTAAACGCTTTTTTCAGTCTATCTTTATACACTGAAAAAAGCATTTTTATTTTATATCATATGAAATTTGGAATTATCAAAGAACGCAAAAATCCACCTGATAGAAGAGTGGTTTTTTCTCCTAATAAGTTAGCTCAATTAAAATCTGAATTTTCTGAAGCAGAAGTTGTTGTAGAACATTCAGATATTCGAATTTTTAATGATGAGAAATATCAAAATAAGAATATAGAAGTAACTAAAGATGTTTCTAATTGTGATGTGCTTTTAGGTGTAAAAGAAGTGCCTATAGATGCTTTAATAGCAAATAAGAAATACTTTTTCTTTAGTCATACTATTAAAAAGCAACCTTATAATAGAAAATTGTTAAAGGCAGTTTTAGATAAAAATATTGAGCTATATGATCATGAAACAATTGTTAAAGCGAATGGAGCTAGATTAATTGGCTTTGGTAGATATGCAGGTATAGTAGGTGCTTATAATGGTTTTAGAGCCATTGGTTTAGCATCAGATACTTTTAAATTACCAAAAGCAGAAACTTTAGATAGTCAGCAAGAGTTGATTGCCCAATTAAAAAACATTTCACTTTCGCCTATCAAAATTTTATTAACAGGAAATGGTAAAGTAGCTTATGGTGCTAAAGAAATGTTAGATGCCATGAATATTAAAGAAGTTTCTGTAAAAGACTATTTAAATAAAACATTTCATGAAACAGTTTATTGTTTAGCAGATGTGTTAGACTACAACAAAAGAAAAGATGGTTTAGAAATTGATAATCTTGATTTTTATAAGCATCCAGAAAAGTACGAATCTAACTTTATGCGTTTTGCAGAAGTTACCGACTTTTTTATAGCAGGTCATTTTTATGGAGATGGAGCTCCATTTTTATTTACAAGAGAAGATGCTAAACAAGAAGACTTTAAAATAAAATATGTAGCAGATATTTCTTGCGATATTGATGGCCCAGTTGCTTCAACTATAAAAGCGTCTACTATAAAAAATCCTGTTTATGGTTATGACCCTCTAAAAGAAGAAGAGGTAGATTACAAAAATGAAAATGCTATAGTAGTTATGGCTGTAGATAATTTACCTTGTGAGTTACCAAAAGATGCCAGTGAAGGTTTTGGAGAAATGTTTTTAGAACATGTTATTCCTGCCTTTTTTAATGATGATAAAGACGGAATTTTAGAAAGAGCTAAAATGACCGAAAATGGTAAATTAACCACTAGATTTTCTTATCTGCAGAATTATGTAGATGGCTTAGAATAGTAAATTTTAAATCACTTTTATACTTAAAATTTGTTGGATCAAAATCAGCAATACCTTATTGACTTAGCCAAAATGAAAATGCCTTTTGGTAAATATAAAGGCACTTATTTAATCGATTTGCCAGAACATTATGTGGTTTGGTATTACAATAAAGGTTTTCCTAAAGGCAAATTAGGAGATCAACTTAAGTTAGTTTACGAGCTTAAACTAAATGGTTTAGAGGATATTATACGTAAAATTAAAAAAGACTTCGTGTAAATTTATTTTACAAATCATTTAATAAATAAGCTACATTTATTACCTTGGGCAATCAATCAAATTTTGCAAATGGTTTTAAATTATGTGTATTTTGGTGTTTCTATATTAGGAATATTTCTGTTTTTCTTTCTCTTAAAAAAATTTTTTAAATGGCTTCAAAAAAAGTTAGATAAGCTAGATAGAAATGTACTTTTTAAAAAAGCAGAAGTAGTTCACTTTTTTAAATTCATTACTCCAAGAAGAGAAAAACACATCTTAAAATTTACAATTAGAGCGTTAAGAATTGGTATAAGTATTGTCTTTCTAATATTTTATTTGCCATTTGTGTTTCATTTTATTCCAGAAACTCAAGAAATTGCAGATACCATTTTAAGCTATGTTATGTCACCTGTTAACATGGTGGTTAAAGGCTTTTTAGACTTTATCCCTGGCTTCTTTTTTATCTTGGTTATCTTTTTTGGAACTAAATATTTACTAAAATTTTTAAAGTACGTAACTGGCGAATTAGAAAAAGAGGCAGTTCGATTAGATGGCTTTCATGCAGATTGGGCCAAACCTACTTTCAATTTAATAAGAGTGGTAATAATAGCATTTGCTGTGATTATTTGTTGGCCATATATTCCTGGTTCTCAATCAGAAGGTTTTAAAGGTGTTTCGATTTTTCTAGGGGTACTTTTTTCACTGGGTTCCACAGCTGCAATATCTAATATTGTAGCAGGTATTGTAATTACTTATATGCGACCTTTTAAAGTTGGAGATCGTGTTGAAATTGGTAATACTATAGGTGATGTTACAGAAAGAAGCTTATTAGTAACTCGTTTAAAAACCATTAAAAACTTAGATGTAACCATTCCAAATTCATCAATTCTAGGCAATCATATTGTAAATTTCACTAAGAATGCTGCAGAAGATGTTGGTGTTATTTTACATACTTCTGTTACTATTGGTTACGATGTACCAAGTGGAGATGTGATACAAGCCTTAGTAAAAGGGGCTAAAAATACAGAGCTTATATTACAGAAGCCAGAACCATTTGTTTTGGTAAAAAGTTTGGATGATTTTTACATCAATTATGAAATTAATTGTCATACCAAGAATCCCGAAAAAGGTGCTTTAATTTATTCGTATTTACATGAAAGCATAAAAAACGAATTGCATAATGCAGGTATAGAAATATTATCTCCACATTATAGTGCAGTAAGAGATGGAGGAGCTCTAACAGTACCCCCAGAAAATGTTCCTAAAGATTATCAACAACCAGGTTTTAAAATAGGAGGATTTAAGATAGGGAGTTAACTATTTATTTCTGTTTGCTAATGCCATAGGTTAAGTGCGAAACTCCAAGTATAAATAAGGAATAATACCAGTAAGAAGGTATAATTATACAGATTATACTGAACAGAATACAGACTCCAGAAATAATTAAAACATTTCTGTGTTCTTTTCTTTCAAATACAAAAAGAATAACACTATAGATTATTAAAAAACAAGGTACTATGTAATTGTAAAGTGCTTGTTTGCCAATAAAAAATAAAATTACAAAAAGAGTAGTAAGCGTTAAAGTATATCTTAGTAAAACCCTTTTCGTCATCGGATTTAGGCAAGTGTAGCCCTGTTTTTTTGCCTTTCGTTTTTCTGTAAATAATATAGATAATGGAAATAGTAAAAAGGCAACTATAACAATAATAATAATATAAGTTTCAGTTAAAGAAGAGTAATTGTAGTTTAAACCTTCTCCTCTTAGTTTTGCGCCATCAATAATACTTTTAATAATAAAAGCTGCAATTAAGAAATGCGAGCCTAAAAAAATACTAGTTAAACCAGTAAAAGAAAAATTAATGTGTGGGGAATCTTGATTTTTCATAATTTTATAACTTGTGCTAATATACAAAAATGAAACCAGCAGAGAATTATATTTTAGACCAACCAGAACCTTACAAATCTATTTTAATGCATTTACAAATCTTAATAGAAAGTACTTTTCCTGAGGTCGATTTGCAGTTTAAATGGAATATTCCTTTTTATTATTTAGAACAAAAACCATTTTGTTATTTAAATCCGTCTAAAAAGAAAGGGTATGTAGATGTTGCTTTTTGGGCCTCTGCACACTTAACGAAATATAATGAGCACCTTATCTCAGAAAATAGAAAAGTAGTAAAATCGTTAAGGTATTATAAGTTAGAAGATATTAACGAAGAAATACTACTAACGGTTCTAAAAGAAGCGCATCAATTAAAAGGAAAAGGGTTTTATAAAAAGAAAGATTAAATCATCTTAACTTTAAAATGTAAAGCATCTACTTTATTGATGTATAAGACTAAATCTGTATTTCGTTTTGGGTTAGGTATTTTTAATGTGGTAATTTTACCTTCTGTACTTATTTCAGGTTTATTGGCTTTATTAGAGCCTTTAAAAACATAAAACAGTAGTAAAGAATCTGCTAAGTTTTTAAATTTTAGTTCAATAAAATCTTTATTTTCTAACTCAATTGTTCCTGTTTTAGGTGCTATCAACTCAGCTTCTAATCCCAGAAAAGTATTGCTATAAATGGGTTGATTGTAAAACTCATCTACAGTCATTCTTCCAAAACGTAACATCCAAATAGATGCTTCTGGATAATGAGATTTTAGAATTTTATCTTTAGGGATATCATAAAAATAGTCGTTAAAATCACGAATCCATTTTCCATTATATTCATAGCCAGCAGCCCAAGTTGCATCTAGAATTAACCATTCATCATCAAATTTAACAGCATTCCAAGCATGGTTTGTTGTATTTAGTATTTCACCAATTTCTGCAGCAGCATTTCTAACATTGCCTTTAATTACTTCAGCTTCAATATGTAATAAGTCACATATTTTTTTAAAAGACTGTGCATATTCTTCGCAAACTCCAGTTTTACTTCTAAAAGTAGTTTTTACTAAGTTATCTACTAAGTTCTGATATTTTGCTATTTTTTCTGCTTCTGTAGCGTAACTGAATCTATAACTTCTTTGCCTTGGGTTATAATATTCCTTTAAGTTATATCTGATGTTTTTGGCTAGCCAAAAGAAGGCAGCCCTTGCTTTATCTTTATCAGTAGAAAAATCATTCTCTATTTGTGATGCTAAAAGTTCTACTGTAGAAAATCTAGGATATTCTAAAACCTTTGCATCTACTTTAATAAACTCTTGAGAGAATATATTTAAAGATGTAAATAAGAAAAAAAGTACAAGTTGTTTCATTCAAATCATTTAACAACTTAAGATTACAATTATTGTGCCTATAAATTATTTACTGTTCTTCTAATGGCTACAAGGTTACTTAATAGACCTTCTAAATTATCTAAATGCAACATGTTCGCTCCATCAGATTTGGCATTTGAAGGGTCAAAATGAGTTTCAATAAATAAGCCATCTACATTATTTACAACTCCAGCTCTTGCAATAGTTTCAATCATTTCTGGTCTTCCACCTGTAACACCAACTGTTTGATTTGGTTGTTGTAAAGAATGCGTAACATCTAGAACTGTAGGTGCAAATTCGCGCATTTCAGGTATTCCCCTAAAATCTACAATCATATCTTGGTAGCCAAACATTGTACCTCTATCTGTAATCCACGCTTTATTATTACCAGCATCTTTTACTTTTTGAACAGCATGTTTCATAGCTCCAGGACTCATAAATTGCCCTTTCTTTAAGTTTACAACCTTTTCTGTTTTAGCAGCAGCAACGACTAAATCTGTTTGACGAACTAAAAAAGCAGGTATTTGCAAAACATCTACATATTCTGCAGCCTTTGCAGCATCAGAAACCTCATGAATATCAGTAACTGTTGGTACATTAAATGTTTCAGAAACTTTACGTAAAATCTTTAATGCTTTTTCATCTCCAATTCCTGTAAAACTATCAATTCTACTTCTGTTTGCTTTTTTAAAACTACCTTTAAAAATGTAAGGAATGGCTAATTTATCTGTAATAGTAATTACCTTTTCAGCAATTCGTAAAGCCATTTCTTCACCTTCAATGGCACATGGGCCACATAAAAGAAAAAAGTTATTAGCATCAGTGTGATTTATATTTGGAATTTCAGATAGAATCATTGTAAATATTTTGTGCAAAAATACGGATTTAAATTAGTTATATTTATGCTTTTAAAATATGAAATTAATGAAAAAAATATTTATCACCTTATTAGTTGCAGCTTCATTAACAGCTTGTGATGCCACAAAGAAATCTACAGAAAAATCAGTAAAATCGGGTATAACCAAATCTGTAAAAACTTCTTTTTTTATCGATTCTGTAATGGTTAAAAAACATTTATACACCTTAGCTTCTGATGATATGCAGGGTAGAAAATCAGGTACAGAAGGTATAGAAAAAGCAGCTAAGTATATAGAAAACGAATTCAAAAGGATAGGTTTAACTACTTTTGAGGGGTTAGATTCTTACAGACAAACTTTTAATTTTACTCCAAGAAGAAGTAAAGAAGAAATTACAAGTGCTAATATAATTGGTGTGTTAGAAGGTAAATCTAAGAAAGAAGAATATGTAATTATTTCTGCACATTATGACCACTTAGGAATGAAGAAAAATGGAGAAGGAGATATCATTTATAATGGAGCAAATGATGATGCTTCTGGAGTAACAGGTGTTTTGGCTTTAGCAGAATATTTTAAGAAAATTGGTAATGAAAGAACCATTGTTTTTGCTGCTTTTACAGCAGAAGAAATGGGTTTAATAGGTTCTACGCATTTTGGAAAAGGTATTGATGCTGCCAAGTTTGTTGCTGGTATCAATTTAGAAATGATTGGTAAAACACCAAGTTTTGGCCCAAATACAGCTTGGTTAACTGGTTTTGAAAGATCAGATTTTGGTAAAATAGTTCAGAAGAATTTAGAAGGTTCTGGTTATCAACTTTTTCCTGATCCTTATAAAAACTTCAATTTATTTTTTAGATCAGATAATGCTTCTTTGGCAAGGTTAGGTGTGCCTTCGCATACTTTTTCTACAACAGCTATAGATGTAGACAAAGATTATCATAAAGTTTCTGATGAAGCTGAAACCTTAAACATGACAGTAATTACACAAACCATTCAAGCTGTTGCTAAAGGAACAGAAAGCATTATAAATGGTAGAAATACACCTACCAGAGTCGTTTTAGAAGAGCGTAAAAAATAGTGTAATGAAAAAAGCAGGATACTTCATTTTACTTTTACTTTTTGCAAATTGTACTACATCTAAAGTTGTGGTTGATTATGATTCTGAAGTAAACTTTAGTCAATTTTCATCCTTTAATTTTTATGAGGATGTTGGAGCAGGTTTAAATGAGTTGGATGTAAAAAGAGTAACTACCATAATTACAAATACATTAAAAGTTAAAGGTTTAGAAATTAGTAATAATGAAGAAGTGCTAATTAATGTAGTTGTAAAATTATCTGAAGCTAGAAACAATAATACAATTGGAGTTGGTATAGGTTCTGGAGGTAGAAATGGTGGTTTTGGTATTTCTGGAGGAATCCCTATTGGAGGCAAAAAACTAAATGAACTTTTTAAAATTGAATTGGTAAATGCCAAAACCAATACTCTAATTTGGGAAGGTACTTTAAATTCAACCATTAAAGAAAAAAGAACACCAGAAGAAAAGGAAATACATTATAAAAATGTTGTGGTTCAGATTTTAAATGAATATCCACCAAAATAAAAGCAAGCATAAAAAAAACCTCTAAATATTTAGAGGTTTTTTTATAGTTCTATCTTTTCTTTAAAATTGATATCTAATACCAAAAGCAATATCATTCCCAAAATCATTAAAACGATCTCCAAAACTAAATTCTGGTCTATAGTCTAAAGAAAGTAAAATTGGTGTGTTTGGAAAGTTGTATTCAATACCAATATCTCCAGAAGCAAAAACAAAAGTTTCAGATTCATCACTTCCTTTGCTATCATAATTTGCTAAACCTGCTCCAAGACCTGCATACCAATTAAAATCACCATCTAATTGCCAAACCCATTGGTATATACCTGTGGCTTTAAAACCATCAAAGTTATTGTTGTTTCTAATTCCTAAGTCAATCTCTACTCTATTATTGTCTCCTAAGGCTCTTTGGTAAGAAATTTCTCCTCCAAAACCATCATCATCTCCTAATCGTAAACCCAATGCATTTTCAGAAATAGATTGTGCATTTATTGATAAAGCTCCTAATATCAAAGCAAATCCTAAAACTAAATTTCTCATAATTTATAATTTTTATTTTAATTAATTACTAAGCAAATCTAGATGTATAAGGTGAAATAGATTAACTCATATAAACTTTTATTGACTCATTAAAGATAACTATTTTTCAATATTTAAACGAACACCTTCTGAATGACTGCTAAATTCTGGAGCATACATACTTTGTATTGTAGAAATTCCGTTACTAAAATTACCAGCATTATTTACACGAACATCGTATTCAAAAACATATACACCTTTTGGTAATCTACTAAAGAAAAAGTTTGTAGCTGCATCTTTTGTACTTTCATAATAACCTAAATTGTCTTGCCATTTGTATTTAGAAATTACATTAATAGGCTCTACACCAGAAGCTCTCATATCTTTTAAATGAATAAATTCCAAATCTCGATCAGAAGAAAGTTCAATTCTTACTGTGATTAAATGACCTACTTTTACTGTAACATTATTTGTGATTTCAGTTAGTTTTTTACCTGTATTTGAGTTGGTTTTTAAAAATAACTTCTTAGACAATTTTAGAGGAGAATCAGCAGAAGTAATTTTGTCTAAATCTTCAAAATACTGCCAATACAAGCCACCCCAAGCAATACCATCTTCTTTTTTAGAAATGGTAACTTCTGCCATGTTTTGTTTAATTTCATCTTTGTTCCAAGATTTTTTAAAATATCCTGAACCAGCTTCAACCTTAATTTCTGGTATTTTAGAAGGATCTATTTCCTGATTTCCAATTGTAACATCTACTAACTCTGTTGTAGAAAGCCAATTACTTCCATTTAATAACAATGCATACACAGCTTCAGAAGTTGCTTTGGTGGTTTTCCAACTATTGGTTTGCTTGTTTTTAAGTAGCCATATTTTTAAGTTATCTATGGTTTTAATATCATTTTCAATTTCAGAAAAAACTTCTATTAATAAAGATTGTGTTTCTACAGGAGCTTGATAGTAGAAGTAACCTGCTGTATTGCTTTTCCAATACATCCCCAATTCATCTGATGTAATCGAATTTTCTTTTAATGATTTTAGAATAGCATTAGCAGTTGCTTTTTTATCATTTCTAAATAAGGTAAGCGCAATCTGACCTTTAGCATACAAGTTATAATCTAGCCAATATTGTTGAGATTGATTTAAGTAATAATCATAAATGGCTTTATTCTTTTCAGCTATAGGAATATCACCATAAAAACTACGCATATATAAATACTGAATGGTAAAATAGTTTAAGTGATTGGCTTTTAAAAAGTCTTTGTAATTCTTTTCACCTTCTTTTTTAGTTTTTGATTCTGCTTTAATTATGTTAGCTCTCTCTAATAATTTTTGATGTTGCTTGTAGATTTCAATATCTAAATAATTTACAGCTTTACTCATCATTTTAGATGTTGCATCATCGAACTTTGAAACACCTAATTTTTTCAAATGTCCAAAACCTGTAGCAATATATTGAGTGATAAAATTACTTTCATATCTGGCACCTTTAAACCAAGAAAATCCTCCTGAACTGAATTGCATGTCTTTTAATTTCTGAATGCTTTTCTGTTGCTCATTCTGCATTTTATTTAAATCGAATAAAAGTGCAATTCTCTTTTTCTGCTCATTTTCAGATTGTGCATCTCTAAGCCAAGGAGTTTCTTGTATAATGATTGATTTTAGCTCTTCATTCTTTTCTAGATTAGAAATAAGTGCGTCAGCTGTTTTCCAAGCATTGAATACTTCTTGAATTTTTGGGTTAGCATTGGCTACAAAATCTGCGATTGTATTTGCATAATATCTAGAAAATGTTTGTTCTGCACATTCATAAGGATACTCCATTAAATAGGGTAAAGCTTGCAATGCATACCAAGCAGGATTAGAAGTTATTTCTAATGTTAACTTGTGATTTTCTAATGATGAGGATGAATAATTCTTTAATTTATCTAACGTAAATGTCTTTTCCTGATTCGATTTCACATACATAGGTAATGTTTCTGTTACCAACATTCTGTTGGTTAAAACTGGTAAAACGTTTTGTTCTCCATCAGAAAAATCACCAGCCTTTGCCACAATTTTATACTGAACTGCAGCTATATTTTTAGGGATAGCTAAAGACCAAGAAACAGATGTATTACCATCTTTATTTACTGTAAAACTTTTATTAGCATTTAAGTTTTGTAGTTCTGTATCAATTTCTTTTCCAGAAATAGCATCAGTTAGCATCAACTTAGCAAAACCATTTAACTGATTGTTAGTTAAGTTGGTAATTTTTGCACTGATGTTAATGGTATCTTTTTCTCTTAAAAATCTTGGCACATTTGGTACAACCATTAATTCTTTTTGAGTAATGGTTTGTAATGTTTTAACTGTAGATTTTAACGATTTACTATGTGCCAACAACTGTAATTTCCATCTGGTTAATGCCTCAGGAATTGTAAATGTAAAGGATACTTTGCCTTCTTTATCTGTTTGTAATTGAGGATAAAAGAAAGCAGTTTCTTTAAAATTTTTACGGGTTTGTACTTGAGATAGTTCTTTGTCTAGTTGAGCTTGGCCAGTTTTAGTTGTAATTATTACAACACCATTTGCACCTTTTGCACCATAAAGCGCAGTTGCTTCTGCATTTTTTAAAACATTCATAGAAACAACCTGACTCGGATCTAAATTAAACGCAGTTACTGGTTTACCATCTATGATGTATAAAGGGTTTACGTTACCTGTCACAGAATTATTTCCTCTAATTCTTATAGCTGATGATGCACCTGGTTGCCCAGAATCATTTACAATGGTAACTCCAGCAACTTCTCCTTGAAGAGCTTTTCTCATACTAGCATTTCTACTAGCAGAACCAACCATTGCTGTTTTTGTAGTGGTACCATAACCCACTACAACAATTTCATCTAATGAATTTGCATCTTCTTCTAAGCTTATATTAAAGTTGCTGTTGTCTGTTATAGTTTTTGAAACTATTTTATAACCTAAATAAGAGATTTTAATTTCTTCTCCTTTTTTAACTTTTAAAGTGTAATTACCATCAAAATCGGTTTCAGTGCCATAAGTTGTGCCAAGTACTCTTATAGAAACTCCTGGTAAAACACCACTTTCATCAGAAATGGTTCCTCTGATTATATAATCATAATCATCTCTATTTTCTACAATTTTAGCTTTAGCCTCTGCTCTTAAATTTCTTAAGTATTGCTGATTTAAATAGTTGTTTTCTGATATGTTAAAACCAAACCAATTGTAATATGTTGCACCAATTTTTGGATAGGCATAATATTGATAGGGCTTATTTATTATAGAAAACTCTACGTTATCAAAACTGTTGGATGAACTTCTTCTATAACTGTAATATTTATTTTTAGGTGTTGTTGGATTAAACTGCCAATTATGTGCTTTAAACTCATCTAAAGAAGCATCATACATGGAGGCTAACACTTCTGCAGCCACAGCATCGTTTAAATCATTTTTTAATGTAAAACTCCAAGTTTCTTCTTGACCTGGTTGTAATTTATCTCTAAAGACATTTGTAGCAAAACTGATGTCATTACTTTTTTCTGTAACGTTAATAGATAGATTACCGCTTTTAAAATGATTAAAATTCACATAATGCCATTTTATGGCAAAACCACTTAAATCATTTTTAGCAACAGGAATTTTGATAGTTTTAGTTTCGTTGTTTAATTTAATTAATTGGGTACTTATTATTTTTTGATTTTTTTCTACCTGAAGCACTACCGTTAAATTTTTAGAGGCAGAACCTACTTCAACTAAAACATCATCACCAATGGCATACAAAATTTTATCAGTATTTATTGTAAATAATTTTTGGTCTGCAACCTTATTTTCAGTTTTAGAGAATACTGTAATTCGTTGTTCATCTTTAATTTGTTGACCAAATTTATCTTTGCTTTCTAATACAATTATATATTTACCAGAAAGCCATTTGTTAATGTTATTAAGCTGAATTTCTTTCGATTTTTCAGTGTCAAATTTAGTTGAGAATACAAGTTTTTCTTTAGTCCAGTTCTTTTCATCGCTTTCATTATTGGTATAAGGATCATGAGGAAATAAATTTCTAAATTCTCTTTCAGAAATTTGTTGAAAATCTGGAGCAGCCCAAGGTCTAGGTCTTAAAGCTGTTTTGGGCGCAGTTAATTTATAGATTTTAATAGATCCTTTTGCAGCTACAAACTCATCATTTAAATTTTTGGTATCAATAGTAATGCTTGCAGGGTTGTTTTTATCAATTCGATTTGGTGCGTTTATTTTAGCTACCAAACTATGATATCCAACTTTAACAATTTGAGTTGCGCTTCTGGTTTCTCCATTAACATCTGTTACATCTGCAGTAATCTCATAACTAAAAATTGGCAAACTTTCTTTATCTGTTTTAGCATCAGGAATTGCTTTAAAAACAATGGTAAACTCACCCTTTTCATTTGTTGTTGTTTCTCCATTAGTAATTTCTTGAGAATCAGAGCTTGGTCTAGGTCTGTACCAATAATACCAACTTGGGTATTGTACCATTCTTTTTACGCGATAAACTACAGTTGCATCTGTAATAGTTGCACCAGAAAAAGCCTTAGAATGCCCAGTTGCTGAAACTGAATCATTTACTTTAAAGGTTTCTTTAATAGGGTTAAAAGTTGTTTCGAATTTTGGTCTTTTATACTCTTCTACTGAAATTTTTTTGAAGGTTGGGTACTCAAAGTAAAAATCTTCATTATCATAAAACTTGCTATCATACTCATAACTTTCATCTATTTCTATGCTGTATTCACCAGTTAACCCATTATCAGGCAAGGTAAATTCGCCAGCAACAGAGCCATATTCATTTAATTTTAAATTCAATTGTTTTACCAACTGACCATTTACATCTTTTAAAGAAATCTCTACATATTCATTGGTCAATAGTTCAGATTCTTCATCTTTCTTTTTAATCAAAATTGCTTTAAAATAAACTTTTTGTCCTGGTCTGTAGATGCTTCTATCTGTAAAAATAAATGGCTTAATTCTTATATCTTCCTTTTCAGAAGAATTCAATTTTCTTGATTTCTCGTAAATGGTATTCGCTGCTAATAAAAGCGTATCGTTTTTAGTGGTAACTTTAAAGTCTACATTGCTGTAGTAGTTACGACTGTTGTATGAGGCAAAACCTTTTCTGTCTGTTTTTAATGTTTTAGATATAGAAGCACCTCTATATCTATATTTATTGGTTAAACTAATTTCAGCCTTTTTTATTGGTTCTCCAGAAACACGATCTACAACTTGAAAGTTATTTGTGCCATTAAAAGAATTCTTCACCAAAGTCAAATTCGTAGCCTGTATGGTTGCTGTTCCATAAATGCTTTTAATACTTGGATTTTGTTCTTCTGATGCTATGATTAAATACATTCCGTTTTTAAAATCAGGAACAATGATCTCTGTGCTATGCTGTAAATAGTCCTTGTCATCTCTTAAAGTTTTTTGCCAAGAGGTTACTTCACTTAAAACATTGATTAACTTTAGTCTGGCCTTTAAATTATGTGTCTTGTTAAAAACTCGCAACTGATTATTATTTATTCGATACGCTTTAAAATAAAGTTTGGGCACGTTTTTATAAGTTACTAATAGTCGAGATTTTTGCTGGACAGGTATAAACTCTTCAGCAGTTATAGAGAGTGTTTTAGCTAGAATATTTTTTTGAAGAATTTTACATTTTTGTGCTCCTAGACTTTCTGGAAACTTTTTAAGAATTTCATTACAAATGGTTAGAGCTTCTTGCTTTTTGGACTGTTTGTTTAAAATTTCTGCTATTTTAAACGCATATAATCCACTAGCTTTAGATTTATTTAATTCCTTTTTAGAAATTTCTAAAGTTTGATATAAATGCTTTTCTTTATTATTAAATGCAGAGTTGGCATTTACGAATTCTAACCTCTTAATGTCAATATAAGCTAAAGCGTCAAAGTTCTCTGCTGTTGCATGAAAGTTGATGCTTTTTTGATATATTTTTAAGGCATTCAATTCTAAAGAAAGCGAATCTTTTGCATCAATAGTAAGATCTTGAAACTTCTTATAATCGCTTATATATTTGGCATCATTAATTATAAATTTATAACTAGGTTTTGTAATGCTAGTTTCATTACTCTTATAAAAATTTAAAGCGTTATTAGCTAAAAAGTCGAATAGGGTAGGTGTGTATTTTTTGGCATCTTTGTCTAAAATTAAAATATCTTGAAACAAGCTGATATCTATTCCTTGTAAAATTTCATCTTCTTCTAAAGAGGCTTTAAAATAAACATGAATTTCTTTAAATAATGTGTTTAAATCCCATGTTCTAAAATCATCAACGTTTACCTTAGCTTCTGTTTCTGTTCTTTTGTAAAACTGATATCTATGTTGATTAAAATATTGCCAATACAAGTTGGCTAAAACATTTTCTAATATGTTTTTTGTTGGGTAAGTTGCCCTATCAATCTGATTTTTAAGTTCTAGAATTACCTTTAATTGAGCATCTTCTTCTAAAATTAAAGCAAACTTACTTTTGTAAAATAACGATTTAACCAACTGAGGAGATTCCTGCTCTGCATTGGCTTTACTATAAATTGTTTCAACTACTTCTAAAGCAGATTTTGGAAGTCCATCAATTTCAAATTCTTCTACTTTTTTCCAAAGTTCTTTATAATTGGTTTGTGCATTTGTAATTGTAGAAAATACTACAAAAAGTAAAATACTTATTTTTTTAATCATAGCTAATCGATTTAATATTTTAATGATATGTAAATCAGGTATCAAATTACTATAAAAATCTTATGTAAGAATTATAACATCTTAAATGTAATAATTATAGTCAGTTTCGTTCTAAAGGTAATTAATATTGCAGAAAGCTTTTGTATTTTTACCCTTTATAATTTTTGATATGAATATACATTTTATTGCTATTGGAGGAAGTGCAATGCACAACCTAGCCATTGCATTACACCAAAAAGGATACCAAGTTTCAGGAAGTGATGATACAATTCACGATCCTTCTAAATCTAGATTAGAAAAATATGGCTTATTACCTACAGAATTTGGCTGGTTTCCTGAAAAAATCTCTCAAGATTTAGATGTAATTATTTTAGGAATGCATGCAAAAATTGATAACCCAGAATTGCTTAAAGCACAAGAAATGGGTTTAAAAATATATTCATATCCAGAGTTTTTGTACGAGCAATCTAAAGATAAAACCAGAGTTGTAATTGGTGGTTCTCATGGTAAAACAACCATTACATCTATGATTTTACATGTCTTAATTTATCATGATAGAGAAGTAGATTATATGGTAGGTGCACAGTTAGAAGGTTTTGAAACTATGGTGCATTTAACAGAAGAAAACGATTTTATTGTTTTGGAGGGTGATGAATATTTGAGCTCTCCCATAGATATGCGTCCTAAATTTCACTTATACAAGCCCAATATTGCTTTGCTTAGTGGTATTGCTTGGGATCATATAAATGTTTTTCCAACTTTTGAGAACTACAAAGAGCAGTTTAAAATTTTTACAGACTCTATGATTAATGGAGGAAGTATGGTGTATAATTCTGAGGATATAAATGTGGCTGAAATTGTAGAGTCATCAGAAAATCATATTAAGAAATATCCTTACGAAACACCAAATCATTTTATAGAAAACGGCACTACTTTTTTAGAAACAGAAGAAGGAGATTTGCCATTAGAAATTTTTGGGAAACATAACTTGCAAAATTTAGCAGGGGCAAAATGGATTTGTCAACATATGGGGATAGATGAAGACGATTTTTATGAAGCTATTGCAAGTTTTAGTGGAGCAAGTAAGCGTTTAGAAAGAGTTACAGAAAACTTAGAAACCGTAATTTTTAAAGATTTTGCACACAGCCCAAGTAAAGTGGCTGCAACTACAAAAGCAGTAAAAGAGCAATATAGCAATAGAACACTTATTGCTTGTTTAGAGTTACATACCTATTCTAGTTTAAATGCTGAATTTTTATCTGAATACAAAGGTGCTTTAGATGCTGCAGATAAAGCTGTGGTATTTTACTCACCACATGCAGTAGAGATTAAGCAGTTAGATGAGGTATCTAAACAACAAATAGCAGATGCTTTTCAAAGAGAGGATTTAATTATTTACACAAACCCAACTGAGTTTAAAGCATTCTTGTTTGAGGAAAACTTGGCTAATTCTGCTGTAGTTTTAATGAGTTCTGGTAATTATGGTGGTTTAGATTTTGAAGAGGTTAAAAACCTAGTTTAAGCTTTTTTTAAACCTAGCTGAATTAATTTTTGTTGCTGCCATTCTTTATCAGTTATTCGTTTGTAAAGCCAAGTTCTATGGTCTTTATCTACAATAGATTTATAAAGAATTTTCACTCTAGAATTCACGAATAATTTTTTGTCAGCGGATTTTAAATTTTTACGACGTAATTCATCATCCATCATTTGTGCATTAAAAATAGCTAAGTACTCTTCAATGTTTGATGAGGTTTTGTACTCCAAACTTCTAGGTTTGTTAAATGTGATATAGCAACTTGCTAGAAAACAAGTTAAAGGATTTTTTAAAGTCTCAAATTGATCAAAAGCAATTAGAGCATTCGTTTTTTTAGACAATAGAAAAACGTCATAAGCATTTCTAAGTGCAATATTTTTATGGTACAATCCACCATCATTAATTTGTTTGGCTATGATGGATAGTGACAACTGATTCCTGTAACTCAATACTTGAATCCCATTTATTATTTGAGCATCTTTTTGAATAAGTTCATAATTAAATTCCTTTGCATATTTCTCTAGCAATAGCTCTTTATGAATTTCTACAGCAGCAATTTTTCCTTCTTTTTGTAATCGTGGATGATGTTTAAATTGTGGAAAATCATATTCAGTTTGATGAACCTTAGAATAACCATCCTCGCTTAAAATTTTTATCACTTTTGGGTAGTCTTCTTTTGAAAATATAAAATCGATATCACCTACCATTCTTTCTCCTATATCTTCATATAGACCTTCTAGTAAGTTACCAGTTCCTTTTAAGAATATAGGGTGAATATCATACGCTTGAAGTAAGTTGTTTATTTCTGTAGCTTGAGCTATAATTTGCTCATTTCGTTCCTTATTTAAATTGCTAATGTATTGCATATAATTTACAAGTTCATCAGGTAAATAATGAAGAAAATCAGCCCTTTTTAAGTTGTAATACAAAGCAGGAAAAACATATTGAGCAGTACTTAATTTCACCACTTCATCCCAATCAACTGTATTTGATTTTAGAATAGTTTCTATTCGATTATTATTTTTAGCTTCATGGTTTATTGTTAAACATTCAGCTATAAAGAAAAGATTTTCTTTATAATTCATTATCAAAAAGTTGATGTACAGTATTTATCATTTTTTCATTATTTGAATATCTTAGTTGATAACAATTCAGATTTTCAAACCAGTTTAAAAATTGCTCTGCATTTTCTTTTTCTGGAGATAACCAAGAATCTGGGACTAATTGTTGAAATGCCTCTAACTTAGAAATTCTATTAAACTCTAACTCACTATTTTTTTCATATTTAATAAAAATCAAATCTCTACAAGGCAAGTGGCTTTTATAATTGTCGTTATTTGGTTTTAAATAACGAACCACTTTGTTTAAACGCTCAAAATTATATTCAGCACTTGTAGCTAACTCAGGATAAATTGGTAATAAAGTTTCTAAACTATTTTTTTTAATTGAAATAGCAGCTGGAAAACTAAATACTTGAATTTCATTAGCAGAAATTGGCACAAAATCATCTGCCAAACAAGTAAAACCATTGGCTTGCAATAAGGCTAAAGATGTACTTTTACCATTGCCTGAATCTCCTAAAAATAAAACCGACTTTTCACCATTGCTAATAGCAGAAGCATGAAAAACGCCTAACCATTCTTTTTCTTCCTTTTTGTGAATTTTCTGAATGATTTCCATAGAAAATTTACCCTGAAAGAAGTGAATTTCTCTACTGCTCCAAGCACCTACAAACTCATTGTCTAAATACAAAAAGATGTAATTACTATCTATAAAAATCTCATAGTAAAAGTGTATTTTTTTAGTTTCTGAGATTTCTAAATGCGCAAACTTAGGGTGTATGTAAGAAAGCTCTAAATCATTTAAATAAGAAACCTGAAAAATAACATCGTTTATTTGGTAATATTTGGTGTATGTATAGGTTTTAGGTTTCTTAATATCTCTATAATCATTAATTAATTCAGGGCGAATTTTTGTTAATGATTTATTGATTTGATTTTCTAAATCGATAATAAAGTCGATACTTTTTTCTAAAGGAACGCTTAATTTTTTTGATACAGCTTCTGCAATTACTTTAATAGGAATTCCTTTGTGTATTCTTTTTAAAATATCAGCAGTAGTATTTTCAAAAATGACATATTCGTTACTATTTTTAAACCAAGTTATTGTTTTGTCTTCAATAACTTTATAAAGCAATTCATTTTTTTTCATTGAACTAAATGTAGAAAATAATATTAACTATAACTAAAAAACGCCTCAATTACTGAGGCGTTTTTTTATTTTGTAAGGTTCATTTAAAAACCAGTTCCTGGAGCTTCAGGACTTTGTGCCTGTGCTTTTTTAGGGTTTAATATCATATAGGTTCCTAATGCAGTTAAAGCTGCATATTTTCCGTAATTACCAATTTTTTTTATCGCTTCTTTACGAGTAATGTCTTCTTGTTTCTTGTTGTTGTTTTCCATCTTCTTTATCTTTTTATCTCGTAAATTATTCTAAAGTGATTTTTTTATTCAATTTTCCAGATTCAGTTTCTAGCTGAACAATATAGATTCCACTAGCTAAATTGGGTAGGGTTATGTCTTTATTTCCATTAGTAGAAAAAGATGTGCTTAATACTTCTTTACCTAATAAGTTAAATAACTTAAACGTTGAATTACCTTGAGCTAAACCTGCAATTCTTAAACTGGTAGCATTTGTTTTATAAATACGAATTGAATTTAAATCTACTCTATCAGTACTAAGTGAACTAGATTTGGTATGTAAATAAAAACGGCCTATACCATTTAATTTTTCAGTTGGTGTTATCTTGTATTCTGAGTTAGCCTCATTTAATTGAGTAAACGTATTTTCAATCCTATCTTCTAAATACACGTTTATACCAGAAGGTAAATTAGAAGCTTCAGTAGAAAAAGCAATTTCTTTATTAGCTTCAGAAATAACTCCAATAGGGATTACAATATTCTCGTAATCTGAGTTTGGTAAAGATTGTATTTGGTATTTTTCTGTATTACTATTATCAACTAAATTAGAAAATATTGCTAAACTATGAGAAACACCTCCAAATAACTTTCCATCATAACCATTATCAAATCCAGTAGTAGCACTTTCTAAATAATATATATCTGCAAATCTAGTTAAAGAACCATCAGTAATATTTAATTTAACTTCTGTCCTAGTATTTAAGGTTTTTTGAAAATCATCAGTTTCATGTGACTGTAACCCTTTTGAAAATACTACACTGTTAGTTGAGTTTGCCTCTACAAAGAAACCTTGTCCTGGAGAAACTTTAAAGTTTGCAGATGATAGTTTTGTTAGGTACTGCTCTGTTGATTCATTCCAAACATAAATTTCATTTTGTACTAATTCGTTGCTATTCCTAGATATAAAAGCACTACTACTAATTGTTGATGAAAATGGATTTCCTAATAGATTAAAATTATTCCCAGATACACCTCCTTGAGTCAGTGTAATATTCACATTACTAGTATTTATTGTTCCTGTAAAAGAAACATCTCCACTAGAGACTTTAGTAGAGTATCCCTTTCCATTTACCAAATTATCACTAGCTGTATTACCAAAATACGCCCATCTGTCATCCGAGACTGCTTGAGAATTATCATAAGGAGCAAAGCTAACTTCGCTACTTCCATTGGTTAGAAATGCATTATTGGCTATCATGCCTGTCATATCTTCACCATTGAATGGACTGGATACTAAATGCCATGACTTTGTAACATCTGGATCAATAGTAATTGTTCTATTATAAGTTAAATTTCCAGATGATGTGCCTGCAACTATTAATGAACCACCAGAACTTATTACTATTCCATCTGGTTCTATAATAGTTAAATCATTAGCATACGCTTGAGCTGTTGTCCCAATAATTGGTGCTGTGGCCACATCTGGGATTGTAACATTGTAACCAATCGTTGGTATACCATTATTCCAGTTATCGGTATTTGTCCAATCAGAACTTGTACCTCCTGTCCATGTAGTTGTGTTTAGAGCAAAAGATTGAGCATTTACAGCTGTTGATAAAGAAGCGCAATCTGCTCCATCTAAAGCGTTATTACCACCAAAAGTCCAATCACTAGCACTAAATGTAGCATTTGCAGCAACTAAATCATTTCTTTTTGCATAACTATCTTGATATGACCAAGTCATTGTAAAATCAGTGCTACTAGTAACATCTGAAGGTAAACCAAATGCATCTAAAACAGTATCAGATCCATCAGTAATATTTAGAGCTTCATTACCATTCATTGTACCAGAAAATGTAGTAAAAGTTGCATTGGGATATAAACTAGTAAATGTATCACTATCACCATCAGCAATTACATAAATAAAACTATCTGTTATCGTTCCTAACCCATCTAGTGTTTTTTTTACAAAAGAGCCGCCATTAGTAGAGAAACCCATACTATAACCATTGAAGTTTATTGTTCCATCAACATAAAATTCTACAAATCTAGGATTAGTTGTTCCTGAACCTGCTCCACATTCACCAGTACTTAAAGTTCCATCAACTACAGTTGTTATCATAACACTTTGAGCTAATGTTATAGATGTCGTTAAAATGAATGAAATAAATAAGGTGATTTTCAAATAGTTTTTTTGTTTCATAGTTATGTTTTTAAGACTTTCAAATTACAACATTTGTAGATCAATTAAAAATCAAGGAAGTAGAATTTTTAAGATTTAATAATTTCTTAAAATAGAGGTCTATTATTAATAATTATTTAATGCTTAGCGTAATTAAATAGATTTATTGATTTAAAAAATAGCAAGGGTTCTTTATCTTTTTAGGAAGTTGATTTTTAATGTCAAAAAAAGAAATATAATATAACTAAGTATACTCTTTTTGGTAAGTAAGGAAGCAAGTCGTACATACTTAACTATCTATTATTACATGGTTATAGTAATTTTATAAAAATATAGTAGATTAAAATATAAAATATACTAGTATATTTTAATAAACCTAGTAGTATAAATTAAAATTAGTTTACTAAGTAGTTAATAAAAGATACTGAACAAACATAAAATAGTTTAGGAAGTACTATAGATTAAGTGTCGTAAAATTTATATTCAGTAAGTGCTATTAATTCTTTCTCCAAAAGAAAGGCGTAAATAAAATAAGTACTGTAAACAGTTCTAGCCTACCTATTAACATTAAGAAAGAGCAAAACCATTTGGCAGGTGCAGTTAAATGAGCGAAGTTATCTACAGGACTTACAGAACCAATTGCTGGCCCAATATTCCCTAATGAAGAGGCTGCAGCACCTAAGGCAGATAAAAAGTCTAACCCTAATAAAGTTAAGGTTACAGAGGCCATTATAAAAATAAGCATGTAGATAATAAAGAACGAAATAATGTTAAATACAATGGTCTGATTTACAGATTTACCATCATATCTTACAGGTATAATTGCATTAGGGTGTAATGCTTTCTTAAACTCTAAAAAACTGTTCTTCAACATTACAATATGCCTTACTACTTTTACACCACCACTTGTAGAACCAGCAGAACCACCTGTAAAGAATAAGGCAAAGAAAATTCCTGTTGCAAAGAAATTCCACATAGTAAAATCTGCAGACACAAAACCAGTAGTAGTTACTACAGAAGTTACCATAAATAACGAATGTCTTATAGCACTTTCTGTTTTACCAAATACCTCTGGATGTGCAAGTGTAGTAACCATAGTTTCATCTTTAAAGAAAATAATGATTACTGATATCAAAATAGAGATACTAAGTATTCCAAAAAAGTAATATCTAAACTCTTCACTTTCATACACTTTTTTCACTTTTCCTTTTAAAGCAAAGTAGGTAAGTACAAAGTTTGTACCTGCTATAAACATGAAAAAGATGATGATATACTGAATAATAGGCGATCCATTATAAAAAGCAATACTATCTGTTTTGGTAGAAAAACCACCTGTACTTACAGTAGCCATTGCATGGTTTATGGCATCAAACCAAGTCATTCCAGCCGCTTTTAATAAAAAGAACTCAGCAAAGGTTAATACTACATAAATAAGATATAAACGTTTTGCAGTCTCTGTAATTCTTGGATGTAATTTATCTGCAGATGGGCCAGGAGCTTCAGCCATAAAAAGCTGCATACCTCCAATACCTAAAAGCGGTAAAATGGCTATGGTTAAAACGATAATTCCCATTCCTCCAATCCAATGTGTGGCACTTCTCCAAAAGAGAATTCCTTTAGGCATAGACTCTATATTGGTTAGAATAGAAGACCCAGTTGTGGAATAACCAGAGATGGTTTCGAAAAAAGCGTTGGAAACACTAGGTATGGCACCAGACAATAAATAAGGCAACATTCCTGTTATCGACAAAATTAACCAACCAAAAGTCACAATTAAATATCCTTCTTTTTTCTGAATATTTTTATGATCGGGTTTATTGAAAAAGAACAATAATAAACCAATAAAAAAAGTGATAATACCAGCATTAAGAATTCCCCAACCTTCTTTTTCTCCAGAAAAAAAACTAAAAGGAAAAGCGATAAACATAAAACCTCCATTTAACATAGAAGTGATGCCTAAAAAACGGTATATGATCTTAAGGTTTAAGTTTCTCATTTTAATTGAAAAAACGCTCTACAGTTCCTATAGCTTCAGGTAAACAGAATACGATTACCTTATCTCCACTTTGAATTTGCATGTCTCCAAAAGACATTAAAGCATTACCATCTCTAATAACTCCTCCAAAAACAGCTTCTCTTGGAAAACGCAAGTCTCTAATTGGGTGTTTGGTTACTTTGGCATTTGGTCTTACTTCAAACTCAAAAACTTCTGCATCAATATTGTGTAAGTTTGCTAATTCTAGGATTTCACCTTTTCTAATGTGCTTAAAAATATTACTAGCAGCAATTAGTTTTTTATTGATTAGTGACTGAATACCAATGGTTTGTGAAATGTCTATATAATCCATATTCTCTACAAGAGCTATGGTTTTTTTAACCCCTTTAGATTTTGCTACTAGGCAAGACATAATATTCGTCTCTGAATTACCTGTAACAGCAATAAACGCGTCAGTTTCTCTAATATTTTCTTCTTCTAATAATTCTAAATCACGACCATCTCCATTGATAACTAAAGTATCACATAAGGTTTCTGCCAGCATTTCTGCTTTCTCTCTATTTTTTTCGATCAACTTTACTTTAAAGTTATCTTCACAAAGGCTTCTAGCTGTTTTTTCTCCAATACTACTACCTCCTAAAATAAGAACGTTTTTAATATCGAATTGCTTTTTACCAATAATTGGGTATAAATCTTCCATACTATAATTTGGTACAGAAAAATACACTTGATCATCTATTTGATAGGTGGTGTCACCTCTAGGAATAATAGTTTGAGCAACGTTTTCACGTTTAATAGCAATGGTTATAAAATCTACATTAGAAAACTTCTGTTTCGCTTCTTTTACAGTTAAATCTACTAAAGGTGATTTGTAAGATAACTCAGTACCCATCACATTAAATAAACCACTTTCAAAAGCAACAGTATCGTTAAATGAAGATTGATTCAGTAATAATTTAATTTCATTAGCCGCCAATTCTTGAGGCGATATCATAAAATCTAAACCAAACTTAGAAAAATCTACTTCACAGTCATTTAAAAACTCAGGATTGTCAATTCTTGCAATTGTTTTTTTAGCCCCTAAAGATTTACCAATAACAGAAATAGTAAAATTAGTGTTTTGGCTATCTGTTACAGCAATAAGAAGGTCTGCAGAATCAATACCAATTTCTTTTAATAACTTAATAGAAGTAGCATCTCCTTTCTGAGTAATTACGTCTAAATGATTATTAATGTAGTTTAATTTTTCGCCATCAAAGTCGATGATATAAGTGTCTTGAGATTCGTAAGAAAGTAATTTTGCTAAATGAAAACCTACATCTCCAGCACCTGCTATTATAATCTTCATATAAAAAATAGATATCTGCTGCAAAGATACAAAAGTCTCTAAACACTTCTTTTAAAAAGATTTTTCTTTTTTAAAAGGGCATTTTTGGTATTTTTAGAAAAAATTGATGAATGGAAAAACTAACCATAAAAAGTTGGGCTTTAGATGATAGACCTCGTGAAAAACTATTAGCTAAAGGCAAAACAGCTTTATCTGATGCAGAACTCATTGCTATTTTAATTGGTTCTGGAAATAGGCAAGAAAGTGCAGTTGCCTTATCTAAACGAATTTTACAAACGGTTGATGGTAACATAAACGAACTTGCCAAACTCTCTGTAGAAAAGCTCTCTACCTTTAAAGGAATAGGAGGAGCCAAAGCAATTTCGATAATTACAGCTTTAGAATTAGGTAAAAGAAGACAATTAGAAAGGGCACTAGAGAAACCAAAAATTACCAGTAGCAAAGCAGTATTTGATTTAATGCAACCCATTATTGGAGATTTAGAGCATGAAGAGTTTTGGGTACTATTTTTAAACAATTCAAATAAAGTTTTGGCAAAAAACCAAATCAGTAAAGGAGGATTAAAGGCTACAATAGTAGACGTTAGGTTATTGTTTAAAAGGGCTTTAGAATTGGCATCAGTTGGTATGATTGTGTGTCATAATCATCCATCAGGAAAATTAGAACCAAGCCAAGCAGATAAACAACTTACAGAAAAAATAAAATTAGCTGGCTCAACTTTAGATATAAAACTCTTAGATCATCTTATAATTACCGAAAAATGGTATTTTAGCTTTGCAGATGAAGGGGTGCTTTAAAAAGCATTCTATCCAATTTTAAATGTAGATATGATTTTAATTTACTCACATAAAATAACGCCTAGAGTTCGCTATATTTTTAAACATATAGTAACAAGAACGCTATTGATTCCTGTGAGTTTTACAAGTAAAGTAGAAGAGTTTGTTGCACATAATGGGCCTAAAATTAGTTATACAAAAACGCCTTTAGGAAATGAGTTTTTTATAAAAAGTAACGATTTGTTGTTTGAGCAAGGAGTGAATGATTTAGAGATAATCATTAACAAATGGGATAATGTGCCTTGCTTTTTTGCCACCAATGTAAAATCTTCTATTCCTTTCGATATTTTTGCAGCCAGTTTTTATCTTATTTCACGTTATGAAGAATATTTACCTCATGTAAAAGATATTCATGGAAGGTTCACAGCAGAACAAAGTCTGGCTTTTAAAAAAGGATTTTTAGAAAAACCTGTAGTCGATATTTGGGCATTTAAATTCCTGCAAGTTTTAAAAGAGAATTTTCCAGATTATGAATATAGCAGAAGAAGCTATAATTATATTTCTACTGTAGATATAGACAATGCTTTTGCGTATAAAAACAAAAGTTTTGTGAGAAGTGTAGGTGGTTTTTTAAATGATATATTCAGATTTAGAATTCTAAATGTAATCAGCAGGCTTGCTGTTAATTTAAATATAAAAGCAGACCCTTATAACACCTTCGATCAATTTTTAGCTTTAAAGAAAAAATACAAGGTTAAAACCATTTTCTTTTTCTTAGTTGGCGATTATACCACTTTTGATACCAATGTTTCTGTTGCTAAAAGCAAGTACAGATTGCTTATTAAAGAAATGGTAGATTATGCAAGAGTTGGTCTGCATCCTTCTTATTTTTCGATGCAAAACTCAGCCTTAATAAAAAAAGAAAAAGAACGTTTAGAGGGTATTACAAACACACCACTAAAAAGTTCTAGACAACATTATTTACGTTTTAGTTTACCAGAAACCTATCAACTTTTAATAGATTTAGAAATAGAGGAAGATTATTCAATGGGTTATGCAAGTAATGTAGGTTTTAGAGCTGGTACTTGTACCCCCTTTTATTTTTACGATTTAGATTTTGAAATTCAAACTCCTTTAAAGGTTTTTCCATTTGCTTTAATGGATACCACTTTAAACGATTATATGAAACTTACCCCAAAACAATCTTTGGGTAGAATAAGAGATTTAAGAAATGAGGTAAAAGCTGTAAATGGTACATTTATTACTTTATTTCATAATGAAACTTTAAGCGATTATTTACGTTGGAAAGGTTGGAAACGTTTGTACGAATCTATGCTTAAAATTGCAACATCTTAGATGATTAGGTATTTAGAAAGAACAGCTATAGATGAAGAAAAATATAATCTTTGTATAGAGAAATCTTTACAGAGTAGGCTTTCTGCGTACACTTGGTATTTAGATATTGTTGCAGAAAACTGGTCTGTTTTAGTATTAGAAGATTATAAAGCTGTTATGCCTATTTGTTGGCGTAAAAAAGGTTTTGTAAAATATGTGTATCCACCTTTTTGGGTATTGGAATTAGGTGTTTTTTCAGCTGAAGAGGCTATCGATTTTCAACAGTTTTATAAAGTGTTATTTTCGAAATTTAAATTTGCAGAAAGTAAATTAAATACTTGTAATAATATTCAGCAAAAGACTTCTTTTTTAGTCACTAGGCAAATGCAAATCCTAAATATAAGTGATGATGCTGATAAAATACTAGAGAGTTTTAGAAAGGACAGAAAAAAGGACTTGCAAAAAGCTGAGAAAGCAGAACTACAGGTAAAATGGAATGATGATCCTAAAAAGTTAATACAATTATTTAAGAATAATGTTGGACAAAGAACACCTTTCTTAGTAGAGAAAGACTATTCTAATTTATTACAATTATTAACCATTTGCATTGAAAAAAAAGTAGGAGAGGTGTTGTCTATTTACAATAGTGATAATGATTTGGTAGCTTCAGGATTTTTCTTAAAACATAAAAATACAGTAACAATATTAGTATCTTCTACCGATTTTAATTTTAGAAAAAATGGCGAAAATACATTTCTGATTCATACTGCTATTCAGAAGTATCATAACCAATATCAATTCTTTAATTTTGGAGGTTCTTCTATGGAAAGTATCGCTAATTATTTTTTAAGTTTTGGAGCAAAAACGAAAGAATATCAGCAAATAAAATACAATAATTTACCTAGTTTATTAAAAAAAATTAAGGGTTAGTTTTGTAATTTATTCTCACAGAAATAAATATACCACTGAGAAATAATTTCATTGTAGTCTTTATAACTTCTATTAACATTTAAACCATTTTGTTTTATTTGTAGAAGCATTTGTTTTGTAATTGGTTCGTAATTATTCCAATCGTGTTTTTTTAAGATTTTTGCTTTTAAAGAATCAGTTAAAAGTGGTTTGATTTTATCTTTAATTCGTTGTTTAACTAAATCAGAACTTTTTGGTTGAATTTCATTTTCAAAATTCACTTTGTGTTTTTCAAAGTATTCAGAAGTAAGAACATCATCATAAAACTTTTTCATTTTTTTATACTGAATAGGTAGCTCTTTAAAAAAGTTTAAAAGTTCTAAATCCCAATAAGGAAACCGAACTTCGAAACCAAAATAGAGATAATAGCTGGCTGAATTGAATATGTATTTTGCAATTCTTTCTTTTAGTACATAATCTTCAAAAACTGTTGATGGAATTTTAGTTTCGTATCTTTTATCTATCTTTAGTACATTATTTTCCATCACTTCTTTTAATTTAGATTTTTCAGAATTAGATACTTTAAAATTATTTAGTTTAATATTTAAAATAGCATCAGCTATTTTTTCTGTTTTAAGATTTGTAGAAACTTTATTGTACTCACTACCACCTAAAAAATCGCCAGCAAAACCTGGTACAACAATAGAATCATTAGGAACATTAAGTTCCTCTTTTAAATACTTTACAGCGAAATATTCTTGTAAATATGGCATAGATGAATATTTGCCAGCAAAATGAGCATATTCTAAAAATTCGTTTGTTTCTAAAAAATTTGCAATTAATTCAGTAGAGTACTCAATAAAGAACCACTTATATCCTAGTTGTTTGGCTGTTTTTTTAGAATTCTCTACCTCAAAATTTTGTTTTCTACCATAAGTAAAGCAAATTACGTTTTTGTAGTTGTGTTTTTTCAGAAATACAGCTAACAATCTAGAATCGAAACCACCACTTAAAGGTAGTAAAATAGTTTTGTTATTTATAGATTTTAGAAAACGTAGAAAGGTGCTCTCTATTGTTTGAATAGCCTCAGATTTTAGTTTTTTAAAACTATTTGAACTTTCTTTTTTAATAGAATAATGAAATAAAAATTGATTATTTAATATGTTGATTTTATTAAATATGAGGTATTTACTAGCTTCTAATTGAAAAATATTTTTTAAAAGAGTTTTGTTACAATGAGTATGATTAGATGCTTTAAATTCTAACTTTGAAAGTTTATCAAATTGATTGGTTTTAATTTTTGATTTCAAAAGTTGAATATCATCGCTAACAAATAGAATGTCATTTTTAATTGTATAAAATAAAGGAAAAAGTCTAGTAACATCACAAACCATTTCTAAATGGTCTCCTTCAGAAATTAATATAGTAAAAACACCATTTAAGCGTTCAAAAATATCTTTTCTGTTATTATGTGTTAGATTCTTATCTAAATAATTTAACGCTTCCTCTTTTTCATAGAAAACATCATCAACATAAAAATAACCTTTTACAGCTATAGATTTTGAGCTATACCATTTGAAACCGAGGTTAAACTTTAAGTAAATATTTTTATTGGTAAGCAATCTTTTTTTCTTTTGATGTTTGCAGTAGATAGATAAAGATAACAATATTAAAAATCATGCCTACTATAGAAAATAAGGCTAAAGCTATAATAATATTATTATAAAAATAGTAACCACTAAATAATGCTAAAAATCGAAATACAAGTAAAGTAAGGTCTAAAACAACCATTGTTTTTTGCTTGTTTAAAATCAATATTAATGAGTTTAAAGGATTGCTTAAAAAAGCAAAAAATAACCATGGAATTAAAATCCTTGCATATAAACCAACATTTGTCCAACCTTCTCCAAAAAGGAATTCTAAGTAAAATGATAAGATTAATAAAGGACTAAAAATTACTACACTAATTACCAATAGGTGCTTGGCAGTTTTTAAAACAAGTTCGTATAAATTTCCTTGGTCATTATAGATTTTGGTTGCTTTATTAAAAAACACTTGGTTAACAGATTGTTGTACAACACCAATAGGTGCTCTCATAAACTTTACTGCTAAACCATAAATTCCTGAACTGGTTAAGCCAAAATATTTTGTAATCAATAAAACAGGCAATTCATTAGAGAGGTTATTGGTAAGGTTAATGATAGAATTAAAAATAGGAATGTCTTTATACTTTTTTGCCAACAAAATCATCTTAGAGAGAGATACCTTTTTAGATAAAACTTGTATACTATTAAAAGATGTTTTTAGTAAATACACCAATTGTAATAAGTGACCCAAAAGCATTCCAGGTATCAACCCAATAGTGGCATAGGTTGAATATCCAGTTGCTATTTGTGTGGCACTCATAGTAGATGATTTTACCAAAAGACCTTTAGATATGGCTTTAAAATTATCATTTCTATTATTCCAATAATCGAAATTAGAAATTAATCCAAATAGAAAAACATTCAATGGTAGTAAGTAAATAAAGCTTGATAGAGATGATATATTAAAAAATGCTAAGATTTCAATTTTAAAAATTACGATGATGAACAATAAAAGAAAGCAATACAAAATTAAGATCAATGTAGAAAAAGCAAATAAATTAATAGCATCTTCATCCTTTTTAGGTAAAACAATCGAAAATTCGAATTGTAAGGTAGCCAAAGGTTTTAGAATTATTGTGGCTGAAGAGAAGAGTACATAAATACCAAACAGCTCTGCAGAAAATAATCTAGTAAGTAATAAAATAGAGGCATAAATAACAACCTGACTTAAAGCAGAGCCCGTAATTAATGTCAAAACATTTTTTACAAACTCTTTTTTTAAAAAAGAAAATAGTTGCATATTACTTACCTAAATAGTGTATTCAAATATAAAGGAAAATGGCAAAGATAGAGCACGTATTTTTTGATTTAGATCACACACTTTGGGATTTTGAAAAAAATTCTGACTTGGCGTTTCAAAAAGTGTTTGAAAAACAAAACATAACAATTGATTTAGATAAGTTTTTAGAAGTCTACAAACCTTTGAACTTAGAGTTCTGGAGATTGTACAGAGAAGAAAAAATTACAAAGAGTGAGCTTAGATATTCTAGACTAAAAAATACTTTTGACGCTATCGATTTTGAAATTTCTGATGAGGTAATAGATATGATCGCAATTGAATACATCGATTTTCTGCCCCATTTTAATCATTTATTTGATGGTACTTTCGAAATACTAGATTACCTAAAAGACAAGTATAACTTGCATATTATAACCAATGGATTTGAGGAAATTCAAGCTAAAAAGATGGAATCTTCTAAAATTTTAGATTATTTTGATGTTATTGTAACCTCAGAATCTGTAGGGGTTAAAAAGCCAAATCCTAGAGTTTTTGAATTTGCTTTAGAGAAAGCAAACGCAAATGCCAATAATTCAATTATGATTGGAGATAGTATTGAAGCAGATATCTATGGAGCAATTAATTCTGGAATAAAAGCAATTCATTGTAATTTTGAGAAAGAGGCTATTGAAAATTCAGATTTTGAAAGTATTACAGCACTGCATGAATTAAAGCAATATCTATAATTGTAATTACGTTAAGACTTAAACATTTAATTATGAAAAATATACTTAGGTTAAGTATAATTTGCTGTTTGCTGGTATTCAACTCTTGTTATGAAGAGTTAGATTTTGATCAAATTAATGATTATGTATACAAGCCAGTAATTACATCTTCACTAACTTTCTTCTCAGTAGTTCCAGGTCAGTTTTTTAATGCTGCAGGTGTTCAAGAAACGAGTATCACATCAGAATCAGATTTTAGAGTTTTCGAAGATTCTTTTGTAAAGAATGATATTGTTAAGATAGATTTTAATACGCTAATTAAAAACGAGTTTGATAGAGATGTTACTATTGATGTTTCTTTCTTAGATGATAATAATACACTTTTATATCAATTTGCATCCATTGTAATTCCTGCAGGTGATTTAGAAAATACATTTACAGAGGAGGTTTTTATTAGTACAAATCCTGCAATTGTAAATACAACCAAAGTAAGAATTAGAGCAGAGTTAGAAGATACAGGTGCAAGTATGAATCCTAATGATACTAGCGAGTTTGAGTTTAAATCTTCAGTAACACTTTATATAGAATCAGAACTTTAATATGAAAAAACTTATTAACCTAGTTCTGTTTTTTATTGTGTTCCAAACCTTAGCTCAGAACAAACAGATTCTTTATAATTTTGCAGAACTACCACAAACTTTGCTGTTAAACCCTGCTTCAGAGGTGAACTATAAATTTCATGCTGGTGTGCCTTTGTTATCTGGAATATCATCAGACTTTGGATCGAAAGGAGTGGTATTGTCTGATATTTTTGCCAATGATAATCGCTCTATTAATGATAAAATTGCTGAAGCCATTGGTAATTTGTCTTATAGAGATTTTACCAAAATAAATACACAGATAGAAATTCTAAACGCAGGTTTTAGGCTAAAGGATGATTACTATTTAAGTTTTGGTTTTTATCAGGAATTAGATGCAATAGGGTATTACCCTAAAGATGCATTAGATTTTATTAGTGAAGGTAATGCACCTCATATAAATAGAGCTTTTAGCGCAGCAGGTATAAGGTATAAAGCAGATTTTTTAGGAGTCTTGCATGCAGGTATCTCTAAAAAAGTAGACGATAAATTAACAATAGGAGGTAGGTTTAAAATTTATTCTTCTGCCTTAAATGTAGAATCGAATAACAATACAGGTTTATTTACAACAACTGGTGGAACTAATAATATATACACCCACTATCTTACAGACGTAAACTTAAAGTTTAAAACATCTGGTTTAATAGAAAATAATGAATACATCACAGATGTTAATTCTTATCTTAAAAATACATTTTTTGGCAGTAACTTAGGTTTGGGTATAGATGTAGGAGTAACCTATAGAATTACTCCACAATTGGAGTTTTCAGGAAGTATTTTAGATCTTGGTTTTATCAATCATAAGAAGAATACTAAGAACACAAGTATTACAGGAAATTTTGTTTTTGAAGGAGTTGCATTAGAATTTGATAACGATAATAATTTTGAAAATTGGGATGAAATAGATCAGCGATTTCAAGATGAAATTCCAATTACAGATGATTTTGAATCTTATATTTCTTGGAGGCCAACAAAATTGAATCTAGCCTTAAAATATAGTTTTGGGGATTATAGAAGTAAAATCTGTTATGACAATACCTATAAAAATTTCTATACAGATGCAATTGGTGTGCAATTATATAATGTGTTTAGACCATTAAGTTCACAATTAGCTTTAACAGGTTTTTACGAAAAAGCAATCACCAATAAAATTCATACTAAGGTTACTTATACTGTAGATGATTTTTCTTACTCCAATATTGGAGCAGGTTTATCTATTCAGTTAGGTAGCTTTAATTTTTATGGATTGGTAGATAATTTATTAGAATATGGAGATTTGTCTTCTACAAATAGCGCTTCTTTTCAATTAGGATTTAACTTAATATTCAATTAAAATGATAAAAAAAATACTTTTTACTTTACTGCTTGGTGTGACAATGTGTATGCAGAGTCAGCAAAGTAATCTAGAGAAGTACCAATATATTATTGTACCAAATCAATTTGATTTTGTTAATACTGCAGATGCTTATCAAACTAGTTCTCTCACAAAATTCTTACTACAGAAAAATGGCTTTCCTGTTTATTTGAGTAATGAAAGTATTTCAGATTCATTATCAGAAAATAAATGTGCAGCCTTAATAGTAACTATAAAAGATGATTCTTCTATGTTACAAACTAAAAGTTATTTCGAAGCTAAAGATTGCTTTGGTAAAGTAATTTATACTTCTGGAGTAGGTAAGAGCAAGTTTAAAGATTATAAGAAAGCCTATCATGAAAGTATAAGAAAGGCGCATAAAAGCATGACTGATTTTAAATACAGTTATATAGATGTTGGTTTGATAAAGAGTAAAAATAAGGATGTAGTTGCTGCCAATATCTCTGATGAAGCATATGAGATAACCATGAAGAGTAACAAACTAGCTAAAGAATTGAAGAAACAAAAGGTTGATAAAAAGGTAAAATCGGAATTAACTACAGATGTTCTTTATGCACAACCCATAATTAATGGTTTTCAATTGGTAAGTTCGAAACCAGAAATTGTTTATACTTTATTAAGAACCAGTAAAAGCAATGTATTTATCCTTAAAAATGAAAAAGGGATTGTATATGAAAAAGGAGGTAAGTGGATTGTAGAATACTATAAAGCATCAAACTTAATTCAAGAAGAACTACAGATAAAATTTTAGTAGTTGTACTTATTTTTCCAGCGCTTTTTTAGAATCTCATTAAACTGATTTTCTCTGGCATTATTTCCTGGTTCGTATAATTTAGTGCCAGCTATTTCTTCAGGTAAAAATTCTTGTTCAGTAAAATTATTAGGATAATCATGTGAGTACTTATAACTTTTACCATAATCTAAATCTTTCATTAGTTTGGTAGGAGCATTTCTTAAATGAAGAGGTACAGACAAATCTCCAGTAGTTTTTACCAAGCTTTGTGCTTTATTTATGGCTAAATAAGAAGCATTACTTTTTGCTGAATTGGCTAGATAGACCACACATTGACTTAAAATAATTCTAGATTCTGGATTACCAATAACAGCCACTGCCTGAAATGTATTATTTGCCAAAATTAATGCTGTAGGATTTGCATTTCCAATATCTTCAGAAGCTAAAATTAGTAATCTTCGTGCAATAAATTTTACATCTTCACCACCTTCAATCATTCTTGCTAAATAATATACAGCTGCATTAGGGTCACTACCTCTTATAGATTTAATAAAAGCTGAAATAATGTCATAATGTTGTTCACCAGTTTTATCATATCTAGCTGTGTTCTGCTGAATTTTTTCTAAGACATAGTCGTTGGTAATTTCTACAGTTTCTTCTGCAGATACCAAGAGTTCAAAAATATTTAATAATTTTCGAGCATCTCCTCCAGAAACACGCAATAATGCATCAGTTTCTGTGAGTTTTATCTTTTTTGTAGCTAGAATGTCATCTTTCTGAATTGCGCGTTTTAGAAGCGCTATTAAGTCGTTTTTATCGAATGAATTTAAAATATAAACCTGACATCTAGATAAAAGTGCAGGTATTACTTCCAAACTAGGATTTTCTGTAGTTGCTCCTATTAAAGTAACCCATCCTTTTTCTACGGCACCTAATAAAGAATCTTGTTGCGATTTACTAAATCTATGTATTTCATCAATAAATAGGATAGGATTTTTGGCAGTAAATAATCCCCCACTTTTTTTAGCTTTTTCTATAACTTCTCTTACATCTTTTACTCCAGAACTTATGGCACTTAAAGTGTAAAAAGGTCTATTAGATACTGTAGCAATAATATTAGCTAATGTGGTTTTCCCTATTCCTGGAGGTCCCCATAGAATAAGAGATGGAATAATACCTTGTTTTATAAGATTCGTTAATACACCTTTTGGCCCAACTAAATGTTGCTGACTAATGTAATCCTCTAAAGTTTTAGGTCTTATTCTTTCTGCCAAAGGTTCATTCATAGGACAAAAATACAAAGATTTATGACAGAAGTTGTCAAATTATAATTTGGTTAGGTTTTTGTATATTTTGGCATATGCAAGAAGCTGATTTACAAAATAAAACTTCTCCTTTTATAGTGCCTTCAATGTATATTCTATTGATTTGGGGAATATATGCAGTTGAAATTAAGTATGGTTTTAATTTAAATAAGTATGGAGTATTTCCTAGAACAATAGAAGGCTTAAGAGGAATAGTGTTTACTCATTTTTTGCACAGTAATACAAGTCACTTATTTAACAATTCCATTCCCTTGTTTGTACTATTAAGTAGTTTGTTCTACTTCTATAAAGATATTGACTTTAAAATTTTAATAATAGGAGGTTTATTAACAGGTTTTGCTACTTGGCTAATAGCAAGAGATTCTTATCATATAGGTGCAAGTGGAATCGTTTATTTACTTTTTAGCTTTGTCTTTTTCAGCGGTATTATTCGAAAGCACTATAGGTTAGTTGCGTTATCCTTTATTGTAATTTTTCTTTATGGTAGTATGATTTGGTATGTGTTTCCCATAAAAGATGGTATGTCTTGGGAAGGTCATTTATCTGGTTTTCTAGTTGGTTTGATATTAGCTTTTATTTACCGAAAAAATGGTTTAGTAAAAAAAGATTATGAGTTTAGTACAACAGAGTTTGATTTGTTGTTTGATGAAAATGGCAATCTAATTCAAACTGAAGAATCTTATGAAAATTTTGATGTTAAAGATTAATACTTCTTTGCCTCACAGTTTCGTATAAAAATACACCACAAGCTACAGATACGTTTAAAGATTCGATACTACCCAATAAAGGTAGTTTTGCCTTATAATCTACCATTTTTAAAACTGATGGGTTAACACCTCTATGTTCAGAGCCCATAATTACTGCTATTGGTTGATTAAAGTTTACATCGTAGATAGAACTTTCTGTTTTCTCGGTAGCTGCAACTGTTTTAATATTAGATGCTTGTAAAATGAAGAGTGCATCTTTGATATGATCTACCTTACAAATAGGCATTTTAAAAGCTGCTCCTGCAGAGGTTTTTATAGTTTCTGCATTTACAGGAGCACTTCCATTTTTTTGGATTATGATACCATTAACTCCAGTACATTCTGCAGTTCTAATAATTGCTCCAAAGTTCCTTACATCAGACAACTGATCTAATATTAAGAAGAATGGAACTTTATTAGCTTCTAGTGTGTCATCTAACAATGTTTCTAGGTCGTAGAAATCTATAGGAGATATTTGTGCTACAGCTCCTTGGTGGTTGCTGTTTTTAGATAATCTGTTCAATTTTTCTACAGGTACAGTGCTTGTAGCAATTTTAGAATCTTTAATTAGTTTATCTAACTCATAATATAAACTTCCTCTTAAGCCTTTTTGTAAGTAAATTTTATTAATTGTAGATCCGCTTTCTATTGCTTCAATAATTGCTCTTAATCCGAAAATGTTAGTAGTCTCTGTCAAAGTATTTTATTTAAATAAAAAAATCGTAATCAATATGATTACGATTTTTAAAATATTGTAATGTTTTGTTTAGTTTACAACAAATGTACTAGATGTACCAGCACCATAAGCACCACTAGTTTGGAATACTTGTACTCCGTTAACAGTGATTTCAAATGCTCCAGCTCCATCTCCATATTGATCAAAAATATCAACTCTATAGTTACCATTTGTTAAACATGCAGCATCTCTTTGAGTTCCGCTTAAACCAGCATACCCACCATAAGCAGGAGAAGAATTGTTAGCCATTGCTGTTGCTCCAGTATCTGTGTTTACTATTCTCCAGTAAACTTCTTCTGGATAAGCATCTAATACTACAGCTACTTTAGCTTTACCCTGACCAGCAGGACAACCTTTAGCTACGTTTAAAGAAATTCCATCACCAACAATTACGTTTTCGCTAGCAACCATTTCTATATTTAAAGTTTTATCAACAATAATATCTAAGTCATTTTCATTAAACGTTAAGTTTAATACTGCCTCGTTAGAGTTTGCAGGAATAGTAATTGAAGTAGGCATTGTATAAGAGGCAGCTGAAATAGTACCAGTTGCAGTTAAATCAATAGTTCTATCTTCTCCTGTAATATTCGCAGAGTAAATGCTAATAGATTTGTTAAAAGTTTCTCCAGGTGTTACAGTTACATCAGTAGCAAAGTAAGACTCGAAAGAAGCATAAGGTGTTCCAGGCGCTTCAACATCTTCCTCACAACTTGTGAATAATGCAATACTTAAGAAAATTAAAGTGTAAAGTTTTATTTGTTTCATTTTTTAGGCATTTAAAATGAGAATAGGAGACTTTTACATCTCCTATTCAATATTAATTAATTATTAGTTATTCTGAGTAGAGATGAATGGGTTAAATTGAATCTCTCCTTCTGGAATTTCAAAAGTCATTCTCTCATCGTTATAAGGAATTGTAGTACCTACAAAAGATAAGTGGTTAGATCCTCTTGTAACTGAAGCTTTGTTTCTTTTTAAAGCTAAATAACTTTTTCCTTCACCCCATAACTCAATTCTAGTTTGTAAGTGAATTTCGTTCTTCAATTGTTGTCCTGATAATCCATCAATGTAAGATGCATCTGGTACTCTTTGACTAACGATAGCTTTTAATTCTGTTCTAGCCTGAGCATCGTTTCCAGAGAAAGCAGCATATTCTGCAGCTAATAAATGCATTTCAGCAACTCTCATGTATACATAATCATCTTGTACAATTCTAGTTACACCATAACGTGTTCTAGCAGCATTGTAAAATTTGTTTAATGGCATTAAGTGAGTATATGCACCTGGGTTATCTACAAATTGATCCTTTCTAAAGTCATTTGCAGGAATCGCGTCATATAAGTTTTGATCCATAGATTTAGCATCTCCGAATGCAGGGTAACTGTATGCGAAATAATCCATTTGACCCCACCATGAAACTAATCCTAAACCAATTTCATCATTTAAGTCAACACCCCACATCCATCCTGGAGTATTTACATTTGTAAATCCACCAGTAATTTCTGAAGAACTCATTAAAGTATATCCAGTCATAGCAGCTTTTGCCATGTTGTATGCTTTAGTGTAATCTGTACCTCTTGCACCTAATACATAAGCATAAATACCTTGAGCAACTTGTTTGTTGATTTCAGTTTTATTAGATCTTGAATAGCCGTCTAAATAAGAGATAGCTTCAGTTAAATCTTGCTCCATTAAGTCATATATTTCAGAAGCAGCTACTTTAGGACCATTTAAGTCTGTTGCACTTCTATAGATAGGTAGAATTTCTTCTGCTCCATCATATTCTTTTTGGAAATACTGAGCTAAGTAAAAGTAAGAATGAGCACGTAAAGCTTTTGCTTGACCCATAATTGCTTTGTTTGCTGCACTTTCTGGTACAACATCTGTTCCTCCTAAACCATCAATTACTTCGTTACAACCTCTTACAATTCTGAAGTAGTGTCTCCAAACTTGTCTGTTGTCACCAAATGTAAAGTCTAATGGTGCTTGATATTCAGTAATAGAAGCTCTATACCATCCGTAAGTACTTGTACTTAGGGCCATATCACTTGATAACATATCACCAAAAATATCATAAGCCTTCTGTCCAAAGTCATCATGTCCTGATGTACCTCCAGAACCGAAAGTAAATGTTAAAGTATAAACACCACCCATTAATGCTCCTGTTACTTCAGGATCAATATTAGATGCCTGCTCTAATTGAGCAGATGTTAAAGAAGCTGACCCTTCAAGGGCTGGCTTCTCTAGAAAATCGTCTCCACAGCTCACTGTTGATATCGCTAATGCAGAGAGTAATCCGAATTTAATTAATTTATTCATGTTTTTTTAAATTTAAATTTTATTATTAAAATTTCACTCTAACACCTAATGTCATTGTAGTCATTGGTGCATATAATCTTCGACCAGAGTTTCCTGACTCACTTGTGCTTGGTAGGAAACCTTGACGTGCAGTAGCATTAAATAAGTTATCTGCAGAGAACCAAATATTCACTGTTTGTACAGATATTTTATCTAAATATTGTTTTGGTATGTTATATCCGATATTTACGTTGTTTAATGCAATGAAATCTGTTGATGTAATAAATCTAGTTGAAGTAGAAGTACCGTTTACAATCGCGTTATCTGTTAAAGCAGGAACATCAGTAATGTCTCCTGGGTTTTGCCATCTGTTAGCTATATCTTTGTGGTAATTGTTACCTACTGCTCCAAAACGATCAGACATTAATTCTGCGTATTGAGCATCGTAAGCGTAACCTCCTAAACTATAAGTAAACTGAGTTCCAAAGTTAAAGTTACCTAATTTACCAGATAAACGGAAAGCACCTCTTACATCAGCAATTGCAGATTTATCTGCATATACATCAGATGCATCAGAATAAGTCTTTGTTACAGTCTTCTTGATGTTTGCACCAGGAACTTTAATTTGGTATTCTACGATAGAACCAGTGTTATTGATTACTGCAGGATCTGCAGGAACCCAAGATCCACTAGAGTATGAAGATGGCTCACCAGCGTCTAAAACACCGTTGTTGTTAACATCATCATAGTATTGGTACCACATTGGAGCACCATCAGCAGGATCTACACCAGCCCACTCTCTCATATAGAAGTCAAAGATTGATCTTCCTTCTGATCTTGCATAAAAACCACTTGGAGTTAATAATTGAGGCTCGTTAGTAGCTGGATCTAATGGCATAGTTAAGATTTCGTTATTTACGATTTCACCATTAACAGATAAATCTAAAGTAAAATCTTTGTTGTCCACTAAATGTCCAGTAATATCAAATTCTAAACCAGAGTTAACTAATTCACCATCATTTACTGTAATTGAAGAGATACCTTGAGAAGGACCTACAAAACGGTTAAAGATTAAGTTATCAGTTAATTTATTATAGTAATCTAAATTTACATCTAAATATTTACCAAAGCTCATTTCAGCACCAACTTGGAACTGGTTTGTAGTTTCCCAAGTTAAATCTGGGTTACCATTTGCACCTGGAGCTAAAGAAATACTTCCTCCTAAGTTACCACCGTTAAATGTATTGTATCCTGAGAAGAATCCAACACCAGCTTGATCACCAGTAATACCATAAGATGCTTTTAATTTTAAATAGCTTATGAAACTGTCTTGTAAAAAGTCTTCGTTACTTACAATCCAAGAAGCACCTACAGAACCAAAAGTTCCCCATTTGTCATTCACGAATCTTGAAGATCCATCCGCTCTTACAGAAGCAGAGAAGTAATACTTTTGATCAAAGTTGTAGTTAAACTGGCTAAAGTAAGACTCAATAGTAAATCCACTTGTAGAACCAGAAGGTAAACCTAAACTAGACTGAAAGTTGTCTAAATCATATAAGAATGGACTAATTTGTAATCCTTTAGAAGCAGAAGCAAAATTTTGCTCAAAGTCATTACTTTCATGGGCTACTAAAGCATCAAATGAATGATTTCCCCAAGTATTGTTATACTTAATGATTTGTAAAATATTTTGTGTTAAACTAGAAAAGTCATTGATTGTAATGTCTCCACTTGTTGCTTGACCACCACCATAAAATTTATTTGTGTAGTCTCTGTTCTTTTGTGTAGCATATTGTACACCATATCTAATTTCAGCAGATAAATTGTCAGTAAATTTGAAAGTAGCTGAGAAGTTACCATTCATTTCATGACGATCAGTTCCGTTAAAATCATATTTTGCAGATCCAATTGGGTTTAATCCATTTGCATTTGGTCTATCTCTAAAACCAGATAAAGAACCATAATCATATTGGAATCCTCCATAAAATAAATCTGGTACTAATTCAGCGTTATCGTCTCTTAAAAATACAGGGAAGATAGGCGCCATTTTATCAGCAAATTCGAATACGTTTTCAGAACCAGCAATTTGACCATTTGCAATATTTTCTGAATATGCATAACCAATGTTACTGTTTAACTTTAACCATGGTTTAACATCACTAGTTAAGTTTAAACGAGTAGTATATCTCTTGAAACTAGTGTTAATTGAATATCCGTTATCATCTAAGTAACCAAAAGAAGCAAAATATCTAGTATCTTGATTTCCTCCACCCATTCTTAAGTTTGTTTCAGTTCTAATCGCTGAATCAAATGCAACATCTGCATATCTTAAAGGAGTGTATTTTCTTGTAACTCCTGGACGAACTGTACCTGTTGTTGGATCGATTAAATCTGCACCACTTGTTACATTCCACATGTTGTATCCTGGAGCAACGTAGTTACCTGTAAATAAATTTGCATTTGCAAATGCTACTGGATCAGGGTTTCCTGTTACAACTCCTCTGTTCTTAATACCTTCCCAAACATAACCAATATATTCTTCAGGGTTAGTAACAACATCATATCTTGGAATTAATTGATCGTTAACACCTGTTTTGATATCTACCTCAATATATGAGTTTGAAGCACTACCACCTTTAGTAGTAATTAATACAACACCATTTGCACCTCTAGAACCGTAAATTGCAGTTGCAGTTGCATCTTTTAAGATCGTTGTACTAGCAATGTCACTTGGGTTAATAGAATTGATACTACCAGAAAAAGGCACACCATCAACAACGTATAATGGAGCTCTGTTACCATTTACAGACCCATAACCTCTAATTCTAATTGCACCTACAGTACCTGGTTGTCCAGAACTGTTAATTACAGTTACCCCTGCAACCTCACCTGTTAAGGCTTGAGACACATTAGAGAAGTTTTTTACTTCTAATTGCTCTTGTTTTACAACTGCAGCTGTACCAACGAAAGCTTGTTTTGTTGAAGTACCATAACCTACAACAACAATCTCATCTAAAACATTTGCATCTTCTGCTAACTTTACGTTAATAACGTTAGAAGATCCAACTGTTCTTTCACTTGCTTTGTACCCTAAGTATCTAAATACTAAAACATCTCCTGTTTTAGCTTGGATAGAATACTTACCGTCAAAATCAGTTTCTGTACCTTTAGTACTTCCTTTAATTATAACACTAACTCCTGGTAAACTTCCTGATTCATCAGAAACCGTACCTGAAACAGTCTTTTCTTGTGCAAAGGATATTTGCACGACAAACGCTAGTAATAGCGTTAAAATTCCATTAAACTTTGTCTTCATTGTATAATTATTTGAATTAATTAATGCCAAAAGTCTTAAATAAAACTTAAAAAAACAATTTTTTAACAATAATTTCTTTAAAATAATTTCATTATCTCAGTTATAGACGAAATGTTTTCAATATCCTTTCATTTAATACAGATATTTGTATTTGTTATTTTATTAAGATCCTTTTAAATGATTGGGTAAAGTGCTGTAAATGAAATTTGTATAGCTGTTCTTGATGGTTGAAAATTTCTTTTTTGGTTTAAAAAAATTTGTTGGTGATGTTTTAAATCTTTTGAATTAATGTTTACAATTAACGGAAGAATTGATGTGGTTGATAAAAATTTAACACAATGTTAAAAATAATTTATCCAACTAATTAAAAATTTTGTGTTTTGTAATTCAAGTTTTGATGAATCGAATTTACCAGTAGCTAATGCTAAATTGATGGTGTATTTATCATTGCCAAATAAATATCCAAAACCTAAACCTATAAGAGATTTGTAATTGTTTTCTTGTTTGTAGCCTCCTATGTCTGTTATAGTGTATAGGTAAGAATTTTGGTTAGTTATGAAGCGATATTCAAAATTGAAAAAGGAAAATTGCTTTGCAAATATGCTTTGTTCGTTAAATCCTCTTATGGAGTTTGCGCCCCCAATTCTTAATAACTCATTAGTTAAGTAGTTTTTAGATTCCAACAATCCTGTTTTATTGCGAATATAAAATTGATTTCTTTGATTGAATTTGATTAAGAAAGATAATGAGCTTTTGAAATTATATTGTTGAAACGATTGATTATCGCTTTTTCTTGATCCTATTCCAGTGGATATTGAAAAACTCAATTCATTGTAAATGGTTTTCTCTTTAAGATTGTTGTAGTCATAATTTAATCCTATAAAATAATTATCATATTCTTTTATATCGTTGGTTATTGATTCTAGGTTTTCGGAGTTTTCTATTGAGTAAAAAGCAGAAACACTATTCTTATCATTTAAATTATATGATAAAGATGTTTTGAAATTGATATTTGTAAAAGAGCTATCTTGTCTATATAAGGAGAATGCAATTTGTGGAGTAATATTACTCTTAAATATATATGGTATGCTCGTTGATAATTTAAACTCTTGCCTTTCTTGGCCAATTCTATTCCAAAATAATTTAAATTGTTCACCGGAATTAAGAATATTGTTTAATTCTAGGTCTATATTTCCATTTAAAAGAAAGTCTCCATTTTCTTCTGTGGCAAAATTCACTAAGGCATCTAAACTGTTATTTTGATTTTTTCTTAGGTATATATATAGGATAGTCGAGTCTTTGGTGAATAATATTTCTGGTTCTTTAATTTGATCTATAAAACTTAATCTTTTAGTTAGATTTGATGTTCTTTTAATTAAGTCTTCATTAAAAATATCGCCTTTCTTTATTCTTAAATACATTTTAAGGTATACTTGCGAGAATTGCTCATAACCTCTTATGGTTATTTTATCTATTGTCCTTTTTTTAGACTCCTTGATTACTAACAATCCAAATAGTTCATCTTTATTAAGTATAATGTTATTTATTTCTACAGAAGAAAATGATTTACCCTGTTTGTCTAGTTTAGAAGTAATGCTGGAAAGTAGTTTGTCTAGATTTTCAATGGGGATTTTTATTTTGTTGTTTTTTAATTTGTTCTTGTTAAAGTAAACAAGATAGGATGGTTTTATTTCTAAAATTATAGATGTAATTTTTTCTTTTAATGAAAAATATGCTTTAACTTTTCTATTAGTATAAATTATACTGTCTACTGTGTTTAGGAAGTATCCCCTTTTTTTTAGCTGGTTTGTTACTCTTGTAATCTCATTTTCTATCGATGTTGAATCTTTGTGTTTATTCGGATAATTAATTTCAGATAAAACAATGTTTTCTTTCTTAACTTTTGAAAGTAATTTTAATTCAAAATCCTGGCTATTAATTTCAGTTATATTATATAGTATGAATACAATAGTGATAAGAAAAGCAAGTTTTGTGTTTGAATTCATGATTTATTGAAGAGTACTTTTCAAAAGTAAATGTTTTGTTTTAAACAACTCAAAAAAATGATTTTTAAAAAATAACTTACTGATATTTGAATAATTAGAAATTAATCGTACATTTGCGGACTCTTAAAAAAGAGCAGAGTTTAATTATAAACGAAAAACAGTAATTATTTAGTATGCCAACTATTCAACAATTAGTTCGTAAAGGAAGAACCAAAATAACTAAGAAGAGTAAATCGGCTGCTTTGCAGGGAAGTCCTCAAAGACGTGGAGTTTGTACACGTGTTTACACTACAACACCAAAGAAACCTAATTCAGCAATGCGTAAAGTTGCCAGAGTTAGATTAACAAATGGTAATGAGATAAACGCATACATTCCAGGTGAGGGTCATAACTTACAAGAGCACTCGATAGTATTAGTTAGAGGTGGAAGGGTAAAAGATTTACCAGGTGTTAAATATCACGTGGTACGTGGAGCATTAGATACAGCAGGTGTTGAGGGTAGAACTCAACGTAGGTCTAAGTATGGTGCAAAACGCCCAAAAAAGTAAAATTAGTAACTTTTTTAATGTAAAACATGAGAAAAAGAGCAGCAAAAAAAAGAGTCTTATTACCAGATCCAAAATTTAATGATCAGTTAGTAACACGTTTCGTGAATAACTTAATGTGGAGTGGTAAGAAGTCAGTAGCATTCAAAGTATTTTATGATGCGTTAGATATCGTAGAAGAAAGAAAAGGAGAAGGTGAGGAGAAATCTGCCTTAGAGATTTGGAAAGATGGTTTATCTAATGTTATGCCTCACGTAGAAGTTCGTTCAAGACGAGTTGGTGGAGCAACATTTCAGATACCAATGCAAATTAGACCAGACAGAAAAGTGTCTATGGCAATTAAATGGATGATTTTATATACTCGTAAGAGAAATGAAAAAACCATGGCACAGCGTTTAGCAGCTGAAATTTTAGCTGCGGCTAAAGAAGAAGGTGCTGCTGTTAAGAAAAGAGTAGATACTCATAAAATGGCAGAAGCAAACAAAGCATTCTCACACTTTAGATTTTAATAGAAATGGCTAGAGATTTAAAATATACAAGAAATATTGGTATTGCAGCACACATTGATGCTGGTAAGACAACAACTACAGAGCGTGTATTGTATTATACAGGGGTTTCTCATAAGATTGGAGAAGTTCATGATGGTGCAGCTACTATGGACTGGATGGAGCAAGAGCAAGAAAGAGGTATTACAATTACTTCTGCTGCTACAACTTGTACTTGGCAGTTTCCATTAGAAAACGCTGAGCCAACACCAGAAACAAAAGGATATCATTTTAATATTATTGATACTCCTGGTCACGTAGATTTTACTGTTGAGGTAAATAGATCATTACGTGTATTAGATGGTTTGGTTTTCTTGTTTTCTGCTGTTGATGGTGTAGAGCCGCAATCAGAAACAAACTGGAGATTAGCTGATAACTATAAAGTTCCAAGAATTGGGTTCGTTAACAAAATGGATCGACAAGGTTCTGACTTTTTAGGTGTTTGTCAGCAAGTAAAAGATATGTTAAAATCTAATGCTGTACCAATCGTTTTAAACATTGGTGAAGAGGATGATTTTAAAGGAATTATTGATTTAGTAAAAAATCGTGCTATTGTATGGCATGATCATACTCAAGGAGCAACTTTCGATGTTATCGAAATTCCTGAGGAGTTAAAAGCTGAAGCAAAAAAATATAGAGCTTTATTAATTGAAGAAGTAGCAAGTTACGATGAGAACTTACTAGAAAAATTCATGGAGGATGAAGATTCTATTACAGAAGAAGAAGTGCATGCTGCATTAAGAGCTGCTGTTATGGATATGGCTATCATACCTATGATTTGTGGTTCAGCATTCAAAAATAAAGGTGTTCAGTTCTTATTAGATGCTGTTTGTCGTTATTTACCTTCTCCTACAGATAAAGAAGGTATTGTGGGTGTTAACCCAGATACAGATGAGCAAGAATTACGTAAGCCAGATGTAAAAGAGCCTTTTGCTGCTTTAGCATTTAAGATTGCTACAGATCCTTTTGTAGGTCGTTTAGCATTTTTTAGAGCTTATTCAGGTCGTTTAGATGCTGGTTCTTATGTTTTAAATAACAGATCTAACAAGAAAGAGCGTATTTCACGTATTTATCAAATGCATGCTAATAAGCAAAATGCAATTGACTTTATTGAGGCTGGAGATATTGGTGCTGCTGTAGGTTTTAAATCTATTAAAACAGGAGATACTTTATCTGATGAAAAGCATCCTATTGTTTTAGAATCTATGGATTTTCCAGATCCAGTAATAGGTATCGCTGTTGAGCCAAAAACTAAAGCGGACGTGGATAAGTTAGGTATTGGTTTAGGTAAATTAGCAGAAGAAGATCCTACGTTTACAGTAAGAACAGATGAAGCTTCAGGTCAGACAATTATTTCTGGTATGGGTGAATTACACTTAGACGTAATTGTAGATCGTTTAAAGCGTGAATTTAAGGTTGAAGTTAATCAAGGACAACCACAAGTAGAGTATAAAGAAGCTATTACAGCATCTGCAGATCACAGAGAGGTTTATAAAAAACAATCTGGAGGACGTGGAAAATTTGCTGATATCGTATTTACTATGGAGCCTGCAGATGAAGGTGTTCAAGGATTACAGTTTGAGTCTATTATTAAAGGTGGTAACGTTCCTAAAGAATTTGTTCCTTCTGTAGAAAAAGGATTCAAAGAAGCTATGAGAAATGGTCCTTTAGCTGGTTATGAGATGGACTCTATGAAGGTTACTTTAAAGGATGGATCATTCCATGCAGTGGATTCAGATCAACTATCTTTTGAGTTAGCTGCAAAATTAGGATTTAAAGCTGCTGCAAAAGCTGCAAAAGCGAAAATCATGGAGCCGTTAATGAAGTTAGAAGTATTAACTCCAGAGGAAAACATGGGAGATATTGTTGGTGATCTTAACAGAAGAAGAGGTCAAGTAAATGATATGTCAGATAGAGCTGGTGCTAAAGTTGTAAAAGCTGTAGTTCCATTATCAGAAATGTTTGGTTATGTTACTGCTTTAAGAACAATGTCTTCAGGTAGAGCAACATCAACAATGGAATTTTCTCACTATGCAGAAACTCCTTCTAATATTTCAGAAGAAGTAATAGCTGCTGCTAAAGGATAATCTACTAAAATAAATAAGATGAGTCAAAAAATTAGAATAAAATTAAAGTCTTACGATTATAATTTGGTAGATAAATCTGCTGAAAAAATTGTAAAGACTGTTAAAAGTACTGGTGCTATTGTTAATGGTCCAATACCTTTACCAACACATAAAAAGATTTTTACGGTTTTACGTTCACCTCACGTGAATAAAAAATCTAGAGAGCAATTTCAATTAGCTGCTTACAAAAGATTATTAGACATTTATAGTTCTTCTTCGAAAACTATTGATGCTTTAATGAAGCTTGAGTTACCAAGTGGTGTTGAAGTTGAAATCAAAGTATAAGTAACGTTTTAAAACTTTTGATTTAACAATTTTGTTAAATCAAAAGTTTTTTATACTTTTGCAACCCGAAATAGAGTAGGGTAAACAATTTTTTACTTTTTTAGAGGTAAAAAGTTACATGTCCAGAGCGTTTCGCAAAGGAAAAACGGAAAAAACAAAATCAGCGTTGAATTTGTTTTGGCGCTTTTTTTTTGTGTGAATGTTAAGGATAACAAGAAACATTTGTTTCAAACAATTAATAGAAATAGACGCGCTGGAAAATGATCTATCGTCTTAAATTTAAAATTAATGTCTGGGTTAATAGGTAGAAAAATTGGAATGACCAGCTTATTTGATGAAAATGGGAAGAATATTCCTTGTACAGTAATCGAAGCAGGTCCTTGTGTTGTTACCCAAGTCAGAACCGAAGAGGTTGACGGATACAATGCGTTACAACTTGGTTTCGATGACAAAAAAGCAAAGAGTTCTAACAAAGCGTTAGACGGTCACTTTAAGAAAGCTGGCACCACTGCTAAGAAAAAAGTTGTTGAATTCCAAGGGTTTGAAGAAGAGTATAAATTGGGAGATGCCATTACTGTAGAGCATTTTACAGAAGGTGAGTTCGTAGATATTTCTGGAACTTCTAAAGGTAAAGGTTTTCAGGGTGTTGTTAAGCGTCATGGTTTCGCGGGTGTAGGTCAAGCTACTCACGGTCAGCATAACCGTTTAAGAGCTCCAGGTTCTATTGGTGCTGCATCTTATCCTGCAAGAGTATTCAAAGGAATGCGTATGGCAGGTAGAATGGGAGGAGAGAAAGTGAAAGTACAAAACTTAAAAGTGTTAAAAGTAGTTGCTGAAAAGAACTTACTAGTTGTTAAGGGAGCAATACCTGGACATAAAAACGCTTTTGTAACTATTCAGAAATAATGAAAGTAGCAGTTTTAGATATTACAGGAAAAGATACAGGTAGAAAGGTTGAGCTTTCTAAAGATGTATTTGGTGTAGAGCCTAATGATCATGCAATTTATTTAGATGTGAAACAATACTTAGCTAATCAGCGTCAAGGTACTCATAAGTCTAAAGAGAGAGCAGAGATTGTAGGTTCAACTAGAAAGATAAAAAAACAAAAGGGTACAGGTACTGCTAGAGCAGGGTCCATTAAGTCTGGTGTTTTTAGAGGTGGAGGACGTATGTTCGGACCTAGACCTAGAAACTATTCTTTCAAGTTAAATAAGAACTTAAAGCGTTTGGCGAGAAAGTCAGCTTTAAGTATTCAGGCAAATGATAAGAATTTAGTAGTTATAGAAGATTTTAATTTTGAAACTCCAAAGACAAAGAACTTTGTAGATGTGTTAAAGTCTTTAGAGCTTGATACTAAGAAGTCATTATTTGTTTTAGATGGTGAAAATTCAAATGTTTATTTGTCTTCACGTAATATAAAAAATTCTAAGGTAATTAAGGCTTCAGAAATTTATACTTATGGTGTTTTAAATGCTAATAAGATAGTAATAACAGAAGGTTCTTTAGAAGGAATTAATTCAAATTTAAGCAAATAGGGAAATGAGTATTTTAATTAAACCTATTATCACGGAAAAAGCAACGAACGATAGTGAATTATTTAATCGTTATGCATTTGTTGTAGATAAAAACGCTAATAAACTAGAAATTAAAGGTGCTGTTGAGTCAGCATATGGAGTTTCTATTTCAAGTGTAAAAACTTTAAATTATCCAATTCAGAGAAATACTAAGTATACTAAGAAAGGTCTAGTAACTGGTGTTAAAAGCGGATATAAGAAAGCGATTGTACAATTAGCAGAAGGAGAAAGTATTGATTTTTATAACAATCTTTAAGAAAAGACAGAATGTCAGTTAGAAAATTAAAACCAATAACACCAGGTCAGCGTTTTAGAGTTGTAAATGGGTTCGACGCCATAACAACTGATAAGCCGGAAAAGTCATTATTGGCACCGAAAAAAAGATCTGGAGGTCGAAACAGTCAAGGTAGAATGACTACACGTAACATAGGTGGTGGTCATAAGCAGAAATATCGTATTATCGATTTCAAAAGAGATAAAAAAGATGTTCCTGCTACAGTTAAAACTATAGAGTACGATCCAAATCGTACTGCATTTATTGCTTTACTTAGTTATGCTGATGGTGAAAAAAGATATGTAATTGCTCAAAATGGTTTGACTGTTGGTCAAACGGTTGTTTCAGGAAGTGGTATTACTCCTGAAATCGGTAATGCAATGCCTTTAAGTGAAATTCCTTTAGGAACAACAATTTCATGTATTGAATTACGTCCTGGTCAGGGTGCTGTTATGGCGAGATCTGCAGGTTCTTTTGCTCAGTTAATGGCAAGAGATGGTAAGTATGCTACTGTGAAGTTACCTTCAGGAGAGACAAGATTAATCTTACTAACTTGTATGGCTACAATTGGTGTTGTATCTAATTCGGACCACCAATTATTAGTTTCTGGTAAAGCTGGTAGAAGAAGATGGTTAGGTAGAAGGCCAAGAGTTAACGCAGTAAGAATGAACCCTGTAGATCACCCAATGGGAGGTGGTGAAGGTCGTTCTTCTGGAGGTCATCCAAGATCAAGAAATGGTATACCTGCTAAAGGTTACAAAACTAGATCTAAGACTAAAGCTAGTAATAAGTATATCATAGAACGTAGAAAGAAATAATTAAGTTATGGCAAGATCATTAAAAAAAGGACCTTACGTTCACTATAAATTAGAGAGAAAAGTGTTAGCTAATGTAGAAGCTGGTAATAAAACAGTTATCAAAACTTGGTCAAGAGCAAGTATGATTACTCCAGATTTCGTTGGTCAAACAATTGCTGTTCATAATGGACGCCAGTTTGTTCCAGTTTACGTTACAGAAAACATGGTAGGGCATAAATTAGGCGAATTTTCACCAACACGTTCTTTTAGAGGACATGCAGGTGCAAAAAATAAAGGTAAAAAATAGTAGGAAATGGGAGTTCGTAAAAAAAATATGGCAGATCAGTTAAAAGCAGATAGAAAGCAACGTGCTTTCGCTAAGCTTACTAACTGTCCTACATCACCAAGAAAAATGCGTTTAGTTGCTGATCAGGTAAGAGGCGTTGAAGTTGAAAAAGCTTTACAAATTTTAAAATTCAGTCCTAAAGAGGCATCTATTAATTTAGAGAAGTTATTGTTATCTGCAATTGCAAATTGGCAAGCAAAGAATGAAGATTCATCGATTGAAGATGCTGGTTTATTCGTAAAGTCTATTTGTGTAGATAGCGCAGGTATGTTAAAAAGATTAAGACCAGCTCCACAAGGTCGTGCTCATAGAATTCGTAAGCGTTCTAATCACGTAACTTTAGAGTTAGGTAGTAAAAATTTAAGTAATTAATCAAAGTAGAAATGGGACAAAAAACAAATCCAATTGGGAATCGTTTAGGAATCATCAGAGGTTGGGAATCTAACTGGTATGGTGGAAATGACTACGGAGATAAAATTGCTGAAGATGATAAGATAAGAAAGTATATTCATGCTAGATTATCTAAAGCAAGTGTTTCTAGAGTAATTATAGAGCGTACTTTAAAACTTGTAACCGTTACTATTACAACTGCACGTCCAGGAATCATTATTGGTAAAGGAGGTCAGGAAGTAGACAAGTTGAAAGAAGAGCTTAAAAAAATTACAGGTAAAGAAGTTCAAATTAATATTTTTGAAATTAAACGTCCGGAATTAGATGCAAGATTAGTTGCAACTAGTGTGGCTCGTCAAATTGAAAATAGAATTTCTTACAAGAGAGCTATAAAAATGGCAATTGCTGCTACTATGCGTATGAATGCTGAAGGAATAAAAATTCAGATTTCAGGTCGTTTAAATGGTGCAGAGATGGCTAGATCAGAACATTTTAAAGAAGGTAGAATTCCTCTTTCTACTTTCAGAGCTGACATAGATTATGCTTTAGTTGAAGCGCATACGACCTATGGTAGATTAGGTGTAAAAGTATGGATAATGAAAGGTGAGGTTTATGGAAAAAGAGAATTATCTCCGTTAGTTGGCTTGTCGAAAAAACAAGGTGGTAAAGGTGGTGATAGATCTAAACGTCAACCACGTAGAAGAAAATAATTTTTAAACTAGAAATTAAAAATGTTACAGCCAAAAAGAGTAAAATATCGTAAGGTACAGAAAGGCAAAGGAAATATGTCTGGAAACTCTCAAAGAGGTAATCAACTTTCTAACGGAATGTTTGGTATAAAATCTTTGGACCAGAATTTATTAACTTCACGTCAGATTGAAGCAGCTCGTATTGCAGCTACTCGTCATATGAAAAGAGAAGGTCAGTTATGGATTAAAATCTTTCCGGATAAACCTATTACAAAGAAGCCTTTAGAGGTTCGTATGGGTAAGGGTAAGGGTGCTCCAGATCATTTCGTAGCAGTAATTAAACCAGGTAGAATTTTGTTTGAAGTTGGTGGAGTACCAATGGATGTTGCAAAAGAGGCACTTCGTTTAGCTGCACAAAAACTTCCTGTAAGAACGAAGTTTGTAATCGCAAGAGATTTTGATATTAACGCATAATTCTAAATAAAATGAAACAATCAGAAATTAAAGAATTATCTACAGCTGATCTTAATGAAAAGTTGGTAGCGTTGCAAAAAAATTATACCGATCTTAAAATGGCTCACGCAATAACTCCTATGGAGAATCCATTGCAATTGAGAAGTTTAAGAAGAACTGTAGCAAGAATTGCAACAGAATTAACAAAAAGAGAATTACAATAATTCTATAGTCAGTTTTAAAGATGGAAAAAAGAAATCTTAGAAAAGAGAGAATTGGTGTTGTTTCTAGTAGCAAAATGGAGAAATCTATTGTTGTTTCTGAAACGAAAAGAGTAAAGCACCCAATGTACGGTAAATTCGTTTTAAAAACGAAAAAGTATGTTGCACACGACGAACAGAATGATTGCAACGAAGGGGATACTGTTAGGATCATGGAAACAAGACCTATGAGTAAATCTAAGCGTTGGAGATTAGTAGAAATCCTAGAAAGAGCTAAATAATATGTTACAGACAGAATCAAGATTAAAAGTAGCAGACAATACTGGAGCAAAAGAAGTTTTAGTAATTAGAGTTTTAGGAGGGACAAAAAAACGTTACGCAAGCATTGGAGACAAAATTGTTGTATCTGTTAAATCTGCAACTCCAAACGGAACTGTAAAGAAAGGTCAAGTATCTAGAGCAGTTGTTGTAAGAACTAAAAAAGAAGTTAGACGTAAAGACGGATCTTATATTAGATTTGACGATAACGCTTGTGTACTTTTAAATCCTACAGAGGAAATGAGAGGAACTCGTGTTTTTGGACCTGTTGCACGTGAGCTTCGTGATAAGCAATTTATGAAAATTGTATCATTAGCACCTGAAGTGCTTTAAACTATTACACAAATGAAGAAGTTCAAATTAAAATCAGGAGATACTGTAAAAGTTATTGCAGGTGATCATAAAGGATCTGAAGGTAAGGTTTTACAAATTATCAAAGATAAGGATAGAGTATTAGTAGAAGGTGTGAATTTAGTTTCTAAACACACTAAGCCAAGTGCTCAAAGTCCTCAAGGTGGTATTGTAAAGAAAGAAGCATCATTGCATATTTCTAACGTTATGTTGGTGGAAGATGGTGTAGCTGTAAGAGTTGGTTATAATGTTGATGGGGAGTCTAAGACTAGAATCTCTAAAAAAACGAATAAATAGAATTAATCATGAGTTACGTACCAAGATTAAAAGCAGAATATAAAGAAAGAGTTATTAAAAGTCTTACTGAAGAATTCAGCTATAAGAATGTAATGCAAGTACCTAAATTAGAAAAGATTGTTGTTTCTAAAGGTGTTGGTGCTGCAATTGCGGATAAGAAATTAATAGATTATGCTGTAGAAGAGTTGACTAAGATTACTGGTCAGAAGGCAATTTCTACTATGTCTAAAAAAGATGTTGCATCTTTTAAATTACGTAAGGGAATGCCGATTGGTGTAAAAGTTACGTTAAGGGGTGATAAAATGTATGAGTTTTTAGACAGATTAGTTACTGCTTCTTTACCTCGTGTTAGAGACTTTAACGGTATAAAAGCTAATGGATTCGATGGGAGAGGTAATTATAATTTAGGTATTACTGAACAAATTATTTACCCAGAGATTAATATAGACCAAGTTAAGAAAATCAATGGAATGGATATTACTTTTGTAACATCTGCTGAAACTGATAAAGAGGCTAAGTCATTATTAGGAGAATTAGGTTTACCATTCAAAAAAAATTAAGAAATGGCTAAAGAATCAATGAAAGCGCGTGAGCGCAAAAGAGAACGTACTGTTGCAAAATATGCTGAGAAAAGAAAAGCTTTAAAGGAAGCTGGAGATTACGAAGCATTGCAGAAATTACCAAAAAATGCTTCACCAATTAGATTACATAATAGATGTAAATTAACTGGTCGTCCAAAAGGGTATATGAGACAATTTGGTATTTCTCGTGTAACATTTCGTGAAATGGCTAATCAAGGATTAATACCAGGAGTCAAAAAGGCTAGTTGGTAGAAATTTAATTATAAGTCTTTTATTAAAAATAGAATGTGTATCTTTGCACGCTCTATTTTTTTTGAGTATTAGAATTTTAACTGATTAAAGGTTCAATTTTCACAGAGTAATCTGTAGTATAAATAGAGGAAGTTGAAAACCATAATCGCAATTTAAATAAATATGTATACAGATCCAATTGCGGATTTTCTTACTAGAGTAAGAAATGCTATTGCAGCAGGACACAGAGTTGTAGAAATTCCAGCTTCAAATTTGAAGAAGGAAATGACTAAAATTTTGTTTGATCAAGGTTATATTTTAAGCTATCAGTTCAATGACGATAAAGTTCAAGGAACAATTAAGATCGCTTTAAAATATGATAGAGAAACAAAAGAGTCAGTAATTAGAAAAATTCAACGTATCAGTACACCTGGTTTACGTAAATACGTAGGTTCTTCAGAGATGCCTAGAGTATTAAACGGTCTTGGTATTGCTATAGTTTCAACATCTAAAGGTGTGATGACTAATAAGAAAGCAAAACAAGAGAATGTTGGAGGAGAAGTTTTATGTTACGTTTATTAAACCTAAGAGATGAGTAGAATTGGAAAAAACCCAGTTAGCATCGCACAAGGTGTAGATGTAAACATTAAGGATAACGTAATTACTGTTAAAGGAAAGTTGGGTGAATTATCACAAACTATTTCTGATGGTATTACAGTAAAAATTGAAGACGAAACTATTATTTTAGAAAGAGCTTCAGAGAGTAAAGACCATAAAGCACAACATGGTTTAATGAGAGCCTTGATTCATAATATGATTGAAGGTGTATCTAAAGGTTGGACTAAGGACTTAGAATTGGTTGGTGTAGGTTATAGAGCATCTAATCAAGGTCAAAAATTAGATTTAGCTTTAGGTTTCTCTCATAATATTGTTTTAAACTTAGCTCCAGAGGTTAAAGTAGAAACAATATCAGAGAAAGGGAAAAACCCAATCATTAAATTATCTTCGTTTGACAAACAATTAGTTGGTCAAGTTGCTGCAAAGATTCGTTCTTTCAGAGCTCCAGAACCTTATAAAGGTAAAGGGGTTAAGTTTGTTGGTGAAGTATTAAGAAGAAAAGCAGGTAAGTCTGCATAATATATAGCATTATGGCATTATCAAAGCTACAAAGAAGAGCTAGAATTAAGCGTAGAATTAGAAAAATCGTTTCTGGTACTGCTACTAAACCAAGATTATCGGTTTATAGAAGTAACAAAGAGATTTATGCGCAACTAGTAGACGATGTTAATGGAGTTACATTGGCTTCAGTATCATCTAGAGATAAAGATTTAAAAGCAAGTTCAAAAGCTGAGGCAGCTACTGCAGTGGGGAAATCAATTGCAGAAAAAGCTATCAAATCAGGTGTTGAAACAGTTGCTTTCGATAGAAATGGTTATTTATACCATGGTAGAGTTAAAGTATTAGCAGAAGCTGCAAGAGAAGCTGGTTTAAAATTTTAAGAAATTATGCAAGGTTATAAAAACGTAGAAAGAGTTAAACCAAGCGGATTAGAGCTTGTAGATAGATTAGTTGGTGTACAACGTGTAACCAAGGTAACAAAAGGTGGTAGAGCATTTGGTTTCTCTGCTATTGTTGTTGTTGGTGATGGTAATGGTGTTGTAGGTCATGGACTAGGAAAATCTAAGGATGTTTCTTCAGCAATTGCTAAGGCAGTGGAAGATGCAAAAAAGAATTTAGTAAGAATACCAATTTTAGAAGGTACTTTACCTCATGAGCAAAAAGGGAAGTTTGGTGGTGCAAAAGTATTTATCAAACCTGCATCTCCTGGTACAGGGGTTATTGCTGGTGGGGCAGTACGTGCAGTATTAGAATCAGTTGGGGTACATGATGTATTATCAAAATCTCAAGGATCTTCTAACCCTCACAATGCAGTAAAAGCTACTTTTGACGCTTTACTTCAGTTAAGAAGTGCAGCTGCAATTGCTAAGCAAAGAGGTATATCTTTAGAAAAAGTATTTAACGGATAAATCTAGAAGAGATGGCAAAAATTAAAGTTACACAAGTAAAAAGTCAAATCGGGCGTTTAAAGAATCAGAAAAGAACTTTAGAGGCATTAGGTTTACGTAGAATGAACCAAACTGTTGAGCATGAGGCAACTCCATCAATTGTTGGTATGGTAAATAAAGTTTCACATTTGGTTTCTGTAGAGGAATCGAAATAAGATATTTAAAATGAGTAGTTTACATAACTTAACACCAGCAGAAGGATCTGTTAAAAAAGGGAAAAGAATCGCACGTGGTGAAGGTTCTGGTCATGGAGGAACTTCTACTAGAGGTCACAAAGGGGCTAAATCTCGTTCAGGTTATTCTAGGAAAATAGGTTTTGAAGGTGGTCAAATGCCACTTCAAAGACGTGTGCCAAAATTTGGTTTCACAAACCTTAACAGGAAAGAATATCAAGGTATCAATTTAGATAAATTACAATCTTTAGTTGATGCAGGGAAAATAAAAGATACAGTTGATTTAGATATATTAGTAGCTAATAGATTAGCAGGTAAGAATGACTTGGTAAAAATATTAGGTAATGGTGAATTAAAAGCTAAATTAAATATAACTGTACATAAATTTACAGCATCAGCAAAAGCAGCAATTGAAGCTGCTGGAGGAGAAGCTGTTACTTTATAAGATCTCGTAAATGATGAATTTTATTAATAGATTAAAAGACATTTTCAGTATTGAAGAATTAAAAAACAAGATTCTTCTAACAATCGGTTTAATTGCTGTGTATCGTTTTATGGCTGCTGTTCCTTTACCAGGAGTAGATCCATTACAACTTGCAGCTTTAAAAGAAAGTACGGATGGTGGTCTTTTAGGTTTATTGAATGCATTTACAGGAGGGGCATTTGCCAGAGCGTCAGTAATGGCACTTGGTATTATGCCATATATTTCTGCTTCTATTGTAGTTCAGTTAATGGGAATAGCAGTTCCTTATTTACAAAAGTTACAAAAAGATGGAGAAAGTGGACGTAAAAAAATTACACAAATAACAAGATGGTTAACAATAGCTATTACGTTGGTGCAAGCACCAACATATATTACTGCTATTAAAACTCAGTTTGGATTAGGACCGGAAGCTTTTTTAGTTAGTGGTGCTACATTTTGGGTTTCATCAATTATCATTTTAACAGCAGGTACAATTTTTGCTATGTGGTTAGGAGAGCGTATTACCGATAAAGGAGTAGGTAATGGAATATCATTGCTTATTACTGTTGGTATTATTGCTAATTTTCCTGCAGCATTTTTACAAGAATTTGTTGCTAAAACAACAAATGCTGGTGCAGGTGGTGTTATGATGATTTTAATTGAAATCATTGTTTGGTTTGTAGTTATTTTACTTACTGTTTTATTAGTTACAGCTGTAAGAAAAATTGCAGTTCAGTATGCTAGAAGAACAGTTGTAGGAAATGTACAAAATGTTGCAGGAAGTAGAGATTATATTCCATTAAAATTGAATGCAGCTGGTGTAATGCCAATTATTTTTGCACAGGCGATAATGTTTATACCTATGGCATTAGCTCAAAGGTTTCCATTTATGGCTAGTTTGCAAGATATTAATGGTTTAGGTTATAATGTGATTTTTGCATTATTGATTATCATTTTTAGTTTTTTCTATACAGCAATTACTATTCCTACGAATAAAATGGCTGAAGACTTAAAAAGAAGTGGTGGTTTTATACCAGGAATAAGACCAGGAAAGGATACAGCAGAACGTCTAGATTCTGTTTTATCGAGAATTACTTTTCCAGGGTCTTTATTTTTAGCTGCTTTATCAATTTTACCAGCAATTGTAGTTCAGTTTGGAGTACAACAAAGTTGGGCAATGTTTTACGGAGGTACATCACTTATCATTATGGTTGGTGTGGCTATAGATACATTACAACAAATTAATTCCTATTTATTAAATCGTCATTATGATGGTTTAATGAAAACAGGAAATAGCAATAGAAAATCGAATAAATAATATGGCTAAACAATCAGCAATTCAGCAAGATGGGACAATTACAGAAGCATTATCAAATGCAATGTTTCGTGTAGAATTAGAAAACGGTCATATTGTTACGGCTCATATATCTGGTAAGATGCGCATGCATTATATTAAACTTTTGCCTGGAGACAAGGTGAAACTAGAGATGAGTCCATACGATTTAACGAAAGCAAGAATTACTTACAGATACTAAAAACAAAACAGATGAAAGTTAGAGCATCAGTTAAAAAGAGAAGTGCCGACTGCAAAATAGTGCGCAGAAAAGGTAGATTATACGTGATTAATAAACAAAATCCTAGATTTAAACAAAGACAAGGGTAATGGCAAGAATAGCAGGTATTGATATTCCAAAGAATAAAAGGGGAGTTATTGCTTTAACTTACATCTTTGGTATAGGAGACAGCAGAGCTAAAAAAGTTTTAGCAGAAGCTAAGGTTGACGAAAGCATTAAAGTTCAAGATTGGACTGATGAGCAAATCGCAGCAATTAGAGAGCAAGTAGGATCTTTCACAATTGAAGGTGAATTACGTTCTGAGGTACAAATAAACATCAAACGTTTGATGGATATTGGTTGTCAAAGAGGTATTCGTCATAGATTAGGGCTTCCTTTAAGAGGACAAAGAACTAAAAACAATTCTCGTACAAGAAAAGGTAAGAGAAAAACAGTAGCTAACAAGAAGAAATAAGTTAGAGATTAAATGAGTTATTAACTTATAGTGTGCCGTATTTTTTATGCAATTTACTATAAAGTGATATCTGAACAACAAATATTATGGCAAAAGCAAGTTCAAAAAAACGTAAAGTTATAATTGATGCTATTGGTGAGGCGCACGTAAGTGCAACTTTCAACAACATCATTATTTCGTTAACAAATAAAAAAGGTGATGTAATTTCATGGTCATCTGCAGGTAAAATGGGTTTTAGAGGTTCTAAGAAGAATACTCCATATGCAGCTCAATTAGCAGCAGAAGATTGTGCAAATGTTGCAAAAGAAGCAGGTTTACGTAAAGTAAAAGTTTATGTTAAAGGACCAGGTAATGGTAGAGAATCTGCAATCCGATCAATTCATAACGCAGGTATTGAAGTAACTGAAATTATTGATGTTACTCCTATTCCTCACAATGGATGTCGCCCACCAAAAAGAAGAAGAGTATAATTATATTTTAATCGATTAGGAATAAGATTTTCGAAGGATAAGCCTTAATTCATAATCCCTGATCATAACAAAAAAGAAATGGCAAGATATACAGGACCAAAAACCAAAATAGCTCGTAAATTTGGCGAAGCAATTTTTGGCGAAGATAAAAACTTCGAAAAAAGAAATTTCCCTCCAGGACAACATGGAAATGCTAGGAGAAGAGGAAAGAAGTCTGAATATGCAACTCAATTAATGGAGAAGCAAAAAGCTAAATATACGTATGGTATATTGGAGCGTCAATTCAGTAACTTATTCAAAAAAGCATCAGCTTCTCAAGGAATTACTGGTGAGATTTTATTACAATTATGTGAATCGCGTTTAGACAACGTAGTTTATAGAATGGGAGTTTCTAACTCTAGAAGTGGAGCTCGTCAATTAGTATCTCACAGACATATTACAGTTAATGGAGAAATCGTTAACATACCATCTTATAGTTTAAAAGAAGGTGATGTAGTTGCAGTAAGAGAAAAATCTAAGTCTTTAGTAGCTATCGAGGATGCATTAGCATCTAACAATAATGTATTCGAATGGTTAACTTGGAATAATGACACAAAAACTGGAACTTTTGTAAAAGTACCAGAAAGATTACAGATTCCTGAGAACATTAAAGAGCAATTAATCGTAGAATTATATTCTAAGTAATAAATTAATCATATTGGTATTTAGCCAAAGGGTTTTTAGTACTTCTTCACACTTAAAAACCGCGCAACTAAATAACAATTAAAAAGAAGAACAAATGGCAATTTTAAATTTTCAGAAACCAGATAAAGTAATAATGATTGAATCTACAGATTTTTCTGGTAGATTTGAGTTTAGACCTTTAGAACCTGGTTTTGGATTAACAGTAGGTAATGCTTTAAGAAGAGTTTTATTATCTTCATTAGAAGGTTTTGCAATTACATCATTAAGAATTGATGGTGTAGAGCATGAGTTTTCGACAGTTTCAGGAATTGTAGAAGACGTTACCGAAATTATATTAAACTTAAAACAAGTTCGTTTTAAGAAACAGATTGATGAAACAGATAGAGAAACTGTATCAGTTTCAGTATCTGGTCAAGAGCAGTTTACTGCTGGAGATTTACAGAAGTTTATTTCAGGTTTTCAGGTATTGAATCCAGATTTAGTAATTTGTAACATGGATAAATCTGTTAAATTAAACGCAGAAATCACGATTGAAAAAGGTAGAGGATTTGTACCAGCAGAAGAAAATAAGAAAGCTTCAGCTCCAATAGGAACTATCTTTACAGATTCTATTTACACTCCTATAAAGAATGTAAAATATGCAATCGAAAACTTTCGTGTTGAGCAAAAAACAGATTATGAGAAATTAGTTTTTGATATCGATACTGATGGATCAATTAATCCTAAAGATGCCTTAACAGAAGCTGCAAAAATATTAATTCACCACTTTATGTTATTCTCTGATGAGCGTATTACTTTAGAGGCTGATGAAATTGCACAAACTGAAACATATGATGAAGAATCATTGCACATGCGTCAGTTATTAAAAACTAGATTAATCGATATGGATTTATCTGTAAGAGCTTTAAACTGTTTAAAAGCTGCAGAAGTAGATACATTAGGAGATTTAGTTTCTTTTAATAAGAGTGATTTAATGAAGTTTAGAAACTTTGGTAAAAAGTCATTAACAGAGCTAGAAGAATTAGTTATTGTTAAAGGTTTAAGTTTCGGAATGGATTTAACAAAATATAAATTAGATAGAGATTAACCTTTCATAGTTTGCTCCTCAAAATGAGTAGATGCAAGATGAAAGAATAAACAAACGTCATGAGACACGGAAAAAAACACAATCATTTAGGTAGAAAGACAGCGCACAGAAAAGCGATGTTAGCAAATATGGCTTGTTCTTTAATAGAGCACAAACGTATTAATACTACAGTTGCAAAAGCAAAAGCATTAAGAGTTTTTGTAGAGCCATTAATTACTAAATCTAAAGCAGATACAACTCACAACAGACGTATTGTATTTTCTTATTTACGTGATAAGTATGCAGTAACAGAACTTTTTAGAGAAATCTCTGTAAAAGTTGCTGACAGACCAGGTGGTTATATTCGTATTATTAAGTTAGGAAATCGTCAAGGAGATAATGCTCCTATGGCTATGGTTGAGTTAGTTGATTACAACGAACTTTACAACCCTAAAGGTGCGAAAGCTAAAAAGTCTACACGTAGAAGTAGAAGAGGAGGTTCTAATAAAGCAGAAACTGCTCAAGTAGAAGCTACTTCAACTGAAGAGAAGTCAGAAGAATAAAAAATGAAAATTTTTTAAACATATAAAGGGATAAGCGTTTACGTTTATCCCTTTTTTTGTAAATAAAAAGTAATAACTCTTTTAGCTTAAAATTATCAATAAGCTTATTTTTGTAAAACTTTTTCTGTATGAGCAGAAAATTAACAGAATTATAAATGAAATATCAACAAAGAAAAAAGGCATTAGTATTATTAGCAGATGGTACAATCTTCTATGGTAAATCTGTTGGAATAGATGGATCAGCCACAGGTGAAATATGTTTTAATACTGGAATGACTGGTTATCAGGAGATTTTTACAGATCCTTCTTATTTTGGTCAGTTAATGGTAACAACCAATGCTCATATTGGTAACTATGGTGTAAATGATTTAGAGGTAGAATCTGATTCGATTAAAATTTCTGGTTTAATATGTAGAAATTTTAGTTTCACACATTCAAGAGTAGATTCAGATAGCAACTTATTTGACTGGTTTAAAAAACATAATTTAGTTGCAATTTCTGATGTAGATACTAGAGCCCTTGTATCTTATATTAGAGATAATGGTGCTATGAACGCAATCATCTCTACAGATGTTGATAATATAGATGAACTTAAAAAGCAATTGGCAGCTGTACCAAGTATGGAAGGTTTAGAATTGGCTTCAAAAGTTTCTACAAAAGAACCATATTTTATTGGAGATGAAAATGCTCCAATCAAAATATCTGCATTAGATATTGGTATTAAAAAGAATATTTTAAGAAATCTTTCAAAGAGAGGTGCCTATATTAAAGTATTTCCTTATAATTCAAATTTTGCAGATTTGGAAAGTTTTAATCCTGATGGATATTTTATATCAAATGGACCTGGAGATCCTGAACCTTTAAAAGAAGCAATTGAATTGGCAAAAGAAATTATTAAAAGAGATTTACCTCTTTTTGGAATTTGTTTAGGGCATCAAGTAATTGCATTAGCTAACGGAATTTCTACTTACAAAATGCACAATGGTCATCGAGGAATCAATCATCCAATTAAAAATCTTTTAACAGGTAAGGGAGAAATAACTTCTCAAAACCATGGTTTTGCTATTAACAGAGAGGAAACAGAAGCTAATCAAAATGTAGAAATTACTCATATTCACTTAAATGATAATACAGTAGCAGGTATTCGTTTAAAAAATAAGAATGTATTTTCGGTACAATACCACCCAGAAGCTAGTCCAGGACCAAATGACTCAGTTTACTTATTTGATCAGTTTATAGAAATTTTAGGCAAGAATAAAGAAGTTTCGTCTACACTTTAAGGTTATTAGTCGAAATTTACCTGTTTTTCAGGTGGTATTAATTCCTGATTTATAATATAATAGTATCTTTGAAGTGTGATGTAAAAATCACATTTCTTTTTCATAGCAATTTTCCCACTCAATTTTATTGAGTGGGTTTTTTGTTTATGGTGATGTTTAGCAAACGTTTTCGTAATTATTCAAAACCAAATTATTAATTCTTTACAACATTTTGTATTTTGCCAAGACTAATCAAAGCTCTACAGGTATGAGCTTTAAATCTATAAAAATGAGTATAATTATTAGTGTACACGCACGTCAAATATTTGATTCAAGAGGTAACCCAACTGTAGAAGTAGATGTTACTACAGAAAACGGAGTTGTAGGTAGAGCAGCTGTTCCTTCAGGTGCTTCTACAGGAGAACATGAAGCTGTAGAGCTTAGAGATGGTGGAAAAGATTACATGGGTAAAGGTGTTTTAAAAGCCGTAGAAAATGTAAATAATACTATTGCTGAGGAGCTTTTAGGTGTTTCTGTGTTTGAGCAAAACGCAATTGATCAATTAATGATTGATTTAGATGGTACTAGCAATAAATCAAAATTAGGAGCAAATGCAATTTTAGGTGTATCATTAGCAGCAGCAAAAGCAGCAGCAAATGAATTAGGTATGCCTTTATATAGATATGTTGGTGGTGTTTCTGCAAATACATTACCATTACCAATGATGAATATAATTAATGGAGGTTCTCATTCAGATGCTCCAATTGCATTTCAAGAATTTATGGTAATGCCAGTAAAGGCAAATAATTTTTCTGAGGCTATGAAAATGGGTTCTGAAATTTTTCATAATTTAAAGAAAGTTTTACACGATAGAAATTTATCTACTGCAGTGGGTGATGAAGGTGGTTTTGCACCAACATTAGAAGGTACAGAAGACGCTTTAGATACAATTGCATTGGCTGTTAAAAATGCAGGGTATTCTTTTGGAGACGAAATTATGATTGCCTTAGATTGTGCAGCAGCTGAATTTTATGTTGATGGAGCTTACGATTATACAAAATTTGAAGGAAGTAAAGGAAAAGTTAGAACTAGCCAAGAACAAGCAGACTATTTAGCTGAGTTAGCTGCTAATTACCCAATTATCTCTATAGAAGATGGAATGGATGAGAATGATTGGGATGGATGGAAATACCTTACTGACAAAGTAGGAGATAAAGTTCAATTAGTTGGAGATGATTTATTTGTAACTAATGTAGAAAGATTATCTAAAGGAATTAATAATGGTATTGCCAATTCAATTTTAATAAAGGTAAATCAAATTGGTACTTTAACAGAAACTATTGCTGCAGTAAATATGGCTAAAAACGCTGGTTATACTTCTGTAATGTCTCATAGATCAGGAGAAACAGAAGATAATACTATTGCAGACTTAGCTGTAGCCTTGAACTGTGGACAAATAAAAACAGGTTCTGCCTCACGTTCAGATAGAATGGCTAAATACAATCAATTATTAAGAATTGAAGAAGCCTTAGGATCAACTGCTTATTTTCCAAAAGAAAACGCTTTTAAGATATAATTAAAAAAGTAGTATATATTTAAAAACCTTGCAATATTCTTGCAAGGTTTTCTTATTTATTAAGGTATTGTTAAATAAATCAATTTTATATTTTAATACTAAAAATCTATATCTGTATCCTTTTAAAATATTTTTAAATATGGTATCTTCGTGCAAAGAAAAATTTTATTAAAAAATAGATAAATGCCAGATATAGCTAATTTAAAAATTGGAGATAATTCTTACGAATTTCCTCTAATAAAAGGAACAGAAGATGAAGTTGCAATTGATATAAAATCATTAAGAGGTGCAACAAATGGAGTAATTACAATAGATCCTGGATTTAAAAACACAGGTTCTTGTGAAAGTGCTATTACATTTTTAGATGGTGAAAAAGGTATTTTAAGATATAGAGGTTATCCAATAGAACAATTAGCGGAAAAAGCAGACTTTTTAGAAGTAGCTTACGCTTTAATTTTTGGTGATTTACCTACAAAAGAACAATTAGAAAAGTTTCATGCAGACATTAAATCTAAATCAGTTGTAGATGATGATGTAAAAAAGATTTTGGATGCTTTTCCAAAGACAGCTCACCCAATGGGTATCTTGTCTTCTTTAACAAGTGCATTAACAGCATTTAATCCTTCTTCTGTGAATGTTGATTCAGAAGAGGATATGTACAGAGCTATTGTTAAAATATTAGGTAAGTTTCCTGTTTTAGTTGCATGGACAATGCGTAAAAAACAAGGATTACCTTTAAACTACGGTTCTAAATCTTTAGGTTATGTAGAAAACATTATGAAAATGATGTTCGAGCAGCCAAATGAAGATTATGAAATGAATACAATAGTAAAAGATGCTTTAGATAAATTATTAATCTTACATGCAGATCATGAGCAAAACTGTTCTACATCAACAGTAAGGATTGTAGGTTCATCTCATGCTGGTTTATTCGCATCTTTATCTGCGGGTATTTCTGCACTTTGGGGCCCATTACATGGTGGGGCTAATCAAGCTGTGCTAGAAATGTTAGAAGCTATTAAAGAAGATGGAGGTGATACAAAAAAATACATGGCTAAAGCTAAAGATAAAAGTGATCCATTTAGATTAATGGGCTTTGGACATAGAGTTTATAAAAACTTTGATCCTAGAGCAAAAATCATTAAAAAAGCAGCTGATGAAGTTTTGAATAATTTAGGTGTTGATGATCCAATTTTAGAAATTGCTAAAGGATTAGAAAAAGAAGCTTTAAATGATCCTTATTTTGTAGACCGTAAATTATATCCTAATGTAGATTTCTATTCTGGTATTATTTATAGAGCTATGGGTATTCCAGTAGAAATGTTTACAGTTATGTTCGCTTTAGGGCGTTTACCTGGTTGGATTGCTCAATGGAAAGAAATGAGATTAAATAAAGAACCAATTGGTAGACCTCGTCAAATTTATACTGGTGAAACAGAAAGATCTTTTACACCCATTGAAAACAGATAATAAAATATTATTTTTACTATAAAATTGAAAGCTTCATAATTTATGAAGCTTTTTTTATAATTACTAAAATGCTAGAATTAAATATTATTAACGAAACATCTAAGTTAAAAGCTGTTATTTTAGGTACTGCAAAAAGTAATGGACCTGTTCCTAAACCAGAAGACTGTTATGACCCTAAAAGTCTAGAGCATGTCTTGGCTGGCACATATCCCACAGAAGAAGATATGGTTCAGGAAATGGAGGAAGTATCTGCAATATTATCGAAATATAATGTAGATGTATATAGGCCTAAAGTCATAGAGAATTATAATCAAATATTTTCTAGAGACATCGCTTTTGTGATTGATAATAAATTGGTAAAAGCTAATATTTTACCTGATAGAGAAAAAGAATATTTGGCTATTCAGCATGTTTTGGACTTGATTAAACCAGAAAATATAATTGAACTTCCAGAAGAATGTCATGTAGAAGGAGGAGATGTAATGCCTTGGAATGAATATTTGTTTGTTGGAACTTATTCTGGAGAAGATTATCCAGATTTTATTACTGCAAGAACAAATACAGCAGCAGTTAAAGCTTTACAAGAGAATTTTCCTAATAAAAGTGTAAAGCCTTTTCAGCTTCGTAAGTCCAATACAAACGCAAAAGAAAATGCCTTGCATTTAGATTGTTGTTTTCAGCCTGTAGGAAAAAACAAAGCAATTCTTCATAAAAATGGATTTTTATTAGAAAGTGAATATAATTGGTTGAAAAATTATTTTGGAGCAGACAATGTATTCGAAATTACCAAAGAAGAAATGTATAATATGAATAGCAATGTCTTCTCGATTTCTGAAGATGTAGTTATTTCTGAAGTAGGTTTTACAAGATTAAATACTTGGTTAAGAGAAAATGGCTTTACTGTAGAAGAAGTTCATTATTCAGAAATAGCAAAACAAGAAGGCCTGTTGAGATGTTCAACCATGCCATTAATAAGAGCGTAAAAAAAAAAAGCTGCATTAAGCAGCTTTTTCTTTTTATAATAATTCTCTTAATTATGGCAATAAAACTGTATCAATAGCATGTACAACACCATTTGTACCTTGAACATCATTAGTTGCTGGGCTAACAATAATATTCACTGTTTGATTACTAGTAGTTTTTATTTGAACTCCAGTACTTAAATCAATTGTTATACTTCCACCTAAAACAGAAACATCTCCATTAGATAATTGGTTTCCTTGTACATTAGCACCATTTACTACATGGTATTTTAAAACTGCATCTAAAGTTGCAATTGGCACGTCTGCTAAAGAATTCCAACTCTGATCAGAATCTAATAAATCTTGAAAAGCGTCATTAGTTGGTGCAAAAACTGTAAAAGGTCCATCACCATTTAAAATAGACACAAAATCTGTAGTATGTCTAGAATCTGTTAATGCAGCTACAAGACTGGTAAAACCATCATTGTTCAAGGCAAGTGTAACAACATTTGGTGGCAACATAACTTTATCAATTACATGTACAACTCCATTAGAAGCTGCTACATCTGTTGTTAAAGGTGTTGCATCTCCATTAAATAAAACACTACCTGTTACTTCTACCTGCAAAGATAAAGGCTCATCATTTGGCCCAGAAGACAATGTGTTTACATAGGTGTTAGATAAATCTGTAGACATTACTTCTCCTTCTAAAACGTGAAATAAAAGCACAGACCTTAAAGTTTCTACAGGAATATCATCTATGCTATTCCAATTAGCATTAGAATCTAATAAATCTTGAAAAGCATCATTAGTTGGTGCAAATACAGTAAAAGATCCATTACTAGATAAAGTACTAACCAAATCTGCTCTAGTTACTGCAGCCACTAAACTACTTAAGTTATTGTTTACTGCAACATCTACAATTGTGTTTGTTTCTAGCGTAATTGTATCATTGTCATCTTCACATGATGAGAAAAATACTACTACTAATAAAATCGATAAAAATTTTGAAATTGTTTTCATTTGAATTGGGGATATTAATTAATGTTTAATTATTTTTAAACAAAGTTAAACAGAATAGAAATATTGAGTTGTTAAACAAATGATAAAATTTAGTGTATAATATTGATAATACTTATTCATACTGTTAAATAAAAAGCATAATTTTACACTTTAATTAGAAATTAATGCAACAAACTACGAATTCCATACTTATGATTCGTCCTGTAAGTTTTAGGATGAATGAGCAAACTGCTGTGAATAATTACTACCAAGAAGATTTAAGTATTAAGAATGCAGAAATTAATGAAAAGGCACAATTAGAGTTCGATGATTATGTAGATAAACTAAAGTCTTTTGGAATAAATGTTATCGTAATTTCAGATACTTTAGAAAATGATACACCAGATTCTATTTTTCCAAATAATTGGATTTCTTTTCATGAAAATGGTACAATTGCCATTTACCCAATGTTTGCAGAAAATAGAAGATTGGAAAGAAGAGAAGATGTTTTAGATACACTTGAAAAAAATGGATTTCTGATAGAGAATGTTATAGATTATACTTCTGCAGAAGAGCAAAATGTATTTCTAGAAGGCACAGGAAGTATGATTTTAGATAGACAAAATCAAAAGGCATATTGTGCATTATCTCCAAGAGCAGATGAAGAATTATTTATAGAGTTTTGTGAAGATTTTGAATATACACCAGTAATTTTCACTGCAAATCAAACCGTAAATGGTACTAGAGAAGCTATTTATCATACTAATGTTATGATGTGTGTTGCAGAAACATTTGCTGTAATTTGTTTGTCATCTATAGACGATAAAAAAGAACGTAAACAAGTTTTAAAATCATTAAAAGAAGACAAAAAAGATATTATTGATATCTCTGAAGAACAGGTTACTAATTTTGCAGGGAATATGTTGCAAGTTCAAGGTAGTAATAATGAGCGTTTTTTAATTATGAGTCAAGCTGCTTATGATTCTTTAACAAAAGATCAAATTAACAGAATTGAGAAGCACTGCAAAATAATTTCTAGCTCATTATCAACCATAGAAACTTGTGGAGGTGGAAGTGCAAGATGTATGATGGCTGAAGTATTTTTACCAAAACAATAATAAAAAAATGACTTTATTATTGCTTGCTCTGGCCCCAATTGTAGTTATTTTAATTTACATTTATGTAAAAGATAAATACGAAAAGGAACCAATTGGTTTATTGCTTAAAAACTTTTTTTTAGGAGCTGTAGTTAGTATAATAATAACCTTAGTTCTTGGTTTTGCAGCCAATATTATCTTTCCTATAACAGATGAAAAAAGTATTTTACAACAATTTGTTAAAGCCTTTTTTGTTGTTGCTTTGGTAGAAGAATTTTCTAAATATATTATTGTAAAATACTATGCACAAAAGAAAACTGATTTTAACGAACCTTTTGATGGTATTGTATATGCAGTAGTTGTTTCTATGGGTTTTGCAGCTTTAGAAAATGTATTGTATGTATTTCAATATGGAGTAACAACAGGTTTAACTAGAGCATTTACAGCAGTTCCTGCACATGCTACTTTCGGAATTTTAATGGGCTATTTTATGGGTAAGGCTAAGTTTTCTAATAATAGAGTAAAATACAATTTACTTGGTTTGTTAATTGCAACATTATTTCATGGAGCTTATGACTTTTTTCTATTCATCAACTTTATTCCAGGTATTGCAATTGGAGCTTTTGTTTCTTTAATAATTGGCATTGTATTATCTCAAAAAGCAATTAAAAAGCATCAACGAATTTCTCACTTTAAAGCTTAATTAATTTCTTAATTATTGTTGATGAATCTTTAAAACGAACCCTCATTAAATACATCCCTTTAGGTAATTGACTAATATCTACTTGAGAATTAACAGTCGATTGTTGAATAACTTCTTTCCCTAAAGCATTATAAATTGATAGACTAAATATATTCTCTGAATTAGAAATATTTATAATCCCTGAAGTTGGATTAGGAGAAATTTCTAAATCTTTTAACTGATGCTTATCTGTACTTAAGGTTTTTAATCTATCATCTTTAAATTCATATAGTTTTTGAGGTAGATTAATTCCATTTCTATCAACTTTTTCTCTAGAGATATAGAACTTTCCATTATCAAATGCAGTTATCGCTTCAACTTGACTGAATTGTTCCATTTGAGAAGATGATAATGTAGTTTTATCAAAACCTGCAAAAAAGATATCTTCACTAAATATAGGGCTTCTTCTTATGTAAATTATAAAAGGATTTCCAGTAGAATCAGAACCACAGAGTAAATATGCTTCTGTATTTACAGTAGCTCCAGTTATAAGGCCATTAACATTTCCTGTACTTATTTTCTCAGCTGTATAATTTCCGATTGTTTTTGGTATTTTATAAAGATTACTTTTAAAATCTGACCAATTTTTAGAAAAAATATATAAAGAATTATCTATAACCACAAAAGCTTCAGCATCAAAATTATGCATGTTAATTCTTTCAGTAAAATCAGTTTGGTCTTCGTATGCAAAACTTATAGTTTCAGCTGTAACAGAATCACTTGCTAAATAGTCAGATTTTGCAATTCGATAAATTTTTAAATCTTTTCTATTTCCAACATTATTACCAAAATCGCCAATATAAATATAGGTTTCATCTTCTGTAATATCTTCCCAATCTATATTTGTTGCATTAGAGATATTTATGGTTCTAAGTAAATTGCCAGTTAAACTATCTAATTCATAAAGATTTGCAGCATCTCCACTATCATTATGAGTTATAATTTTGCCATTTAAAAACAATAACCCAGAAGTTTCTGAAACATCATTTGGTAATTCAAATTTATCTTTGAAATCTTCAATTTGAGAAAAACTGAAAGTAATGTTTAAAACAAAAACAATTATTAAAGCAATTTTTTTAAGCATAGTTTAATTTTTAAGTGCTTCAGTTACTATTTTACCAGTAGATGAATTTGGGGCTTCAATACCAAGTAAATTAGCCAATGTTGGAGCAATATCTATAATTTCATATCTTTTTTTAGAGACACCTTTTTTAATTCCTTTACCATAAAATATTATTGGTATGTGTGTGTCATAAGAATAACCTGACCCATGAGAAGTACCTGTTTTAGATCTTGACAATGTTGCAGGATAAGGAATAAGCATAACATCTCCAGATAACTTTTGGTTGTATCCATTTTGAAGCGAATTCATCAATCCTTCAGAAAAATGGTTAGTTTGTAATGTTTTTGCAGTTACAGCTTTATAAATTCCTTCTAAATTTTCTAGCTCACTTACTATTTTATCAGCAACTTGATTTTTAGAGAAACCCAATGCTTCAATTTTCTCTTTATTCAAGAAAATTTGATAGTTAGAAATGTTATTTACAAACTCAACCGAATTAAAATACTTTTTGGTAATAGATGAAATAGAATCTCTAAGTTGATTTATTTTGAGGTAATGAGCAGGAATTTTTAAAGATTGTAAATACGAAGGTACATGAACAGCAGCATGATCTGCAGTTAAAAAAAGTGTGTAATTATCTTTACCAACCTTATTGTCTAAGAATTTAAAGAAATTAGCTAAATCTCTATCTAACTTTAAGTAGGTGTCTTCTATTTCTACTGATGCTGGTCCATATTGATGACCAATATAGTCTGTAGAAGAAAAGCTTATTGCTAAAAAATCAGTGTGATTAGATTTTCCTAATTTTTCTCCAAGTATTGCTGCTTTAGCAAAATCTACAGTTAATGTATTGCCTTCAGGTATTCCTTTAAGAATACTATAATTCCCATTTTGATTCCTCAATTGTGGAATGTTGTGAGGAAAAGTAGGTGTTGTTTCACCTCTAAATAAACCTTCGAATTTGTTGTCGTCAGCAATACTATTTACATAGGTATTTATATCAAAAAGAGTTTTCCATGGTTTAAGCAAATAGCTATTTGCTTTACCAGATAAATTAAATGTATTTACCCAATGTGGTAATTCAGTCATGTAAAATGAACTCGATATAAATTTACCTTCATTACCACCATCAAACCAGTAAGCACCATTTGCAGTATGTCCTGCAGGTAAAATTGCAGACCTATCTTTAATGGCAATTCCTATTGATTTTCCTTTAGAAACTTGATGCAGTTTAAGTTGATCTCCTAATGTAGAGGTAAATAATCTGTGAGGAGATTTTTTACCTGCTTTTCCATTATTTCCAATAGTTTCGTAATTGTCATCATCAACACAGTAAATGGTTTTGTTCAAGAATTTATCATACCAGTTGTTAGAAATAATTCCATGGTTGTTTGGGGTAGTTCCACTATAAATGGTAGCATGCCCAACAGCAGTATAAGTTGGTATTAAATTGTAATGTGCATTTTCTAAGGAAAAGCCATCATTTAGAAGACGTTTAAATCCATCCTCTGAAAAACGATCTGAAAAACGGGTTAAATAATCATATCGCATTTGGTCTATTACAATACCAATTACTAATTTAGGTTTGTTCTTTTTAGTTTCATTAGCCGTAAAACTTAAAAAAAATAGAGAGGTTAATAGGTATAATATTGATTTCTTCATGCGTTCATTTATCTTTTATATGTCAAAAGTAAATATTTTTTATTTTGAATACACGATTTAGATATTGTCTAAATGTTATTTCTTAATTTAGCGTAAAAATTAATCTGTGAATTACATAGAACACATAGGTAAATATTATTTAATGCTCAAGCAGGTTTTTAAAAGGCCTCAAAAAGCGAGGGTGTTTTATGATGCTTTACTTAAGGAAATTGAGGAGTTAGGCTTGAAATCTTTAGGTATTATTTTATTTATTTCTTTTTTTATTGGAGGTGTAATTGCCTTGCAGACAGCTTTAAATTTAGATAGTGCTTTTATTCCTAGGTCTTTAATTGGTTTCGCAGCAAAAAGGTCTATCATTTTAGAATTTGCACCTACTTTTTGTTCTATAATTTTAGCAGGTAAAGTAGGTTCTTATATAACTTCTAGTATTGGGACTATGAGAGTTACAGAACAAATTGATGCACTTGAAGTAATGGGTATTAATTCTTTAAATCACTTAGTGCTTCCAAAAGTAATTGCCACAGTATTCTTTTATCCTTTCCTTATAACTTTAGGAATGTTTTTGGGAATGTTAGGTGGGTATTTAGCAGGAGTACTTTCAGGTTTATTTAGTGGGGTAAATTATATAGAGGGTCTACAGACAGATTTTCAACCATTTTTAATAGTCTATGCAATTATTAAAACTTTGGTTTTTGCATTTCTTATAGCAACAGTTCCTTCATACCATGGTTACTATGTTAAAGGAGGATCTATAGCAGTGGGTAAAGCAAGTACTCAATCTGTTGTTTGGACAACTATATTAATTGTTATTGCGAATTACTTTTTAACCCAAATGCTATTAACATAAATGATAGAGGTAAAAGATTTACGAAAAGGCTTTGGAGATGTTGAAGTATTAAAAGGTATTTCTACAACTTTTCATCCAGGAAAAACAAGTTTAATTATCGGTCAAAGTGGTGCAGGAAAAACAGTTTTTCTGAAGTCATTAATTGGATTACATAAGCCAGAAGGAGGAACGATATCTTTTGATGGACGAATAAATACTAATTTTAGTATTGAGGAAAAAAGACAGTGGAGACAAGAAATAGGTATGGTTTTTCAAGGAAGTGCGCTTTTTGATTCACAAACAGTAGAAGAAAATGTAATGTTTCCTTTAAAAATGTTTACCAAACAATCCCAAGCAGAAATGTTAGAACGGGTTAATTTTGTCTTAGATAGAGTAAATCTTAAAGATTCTAATGATAGATTTCCAGCAGAACTTTCTGGAGGAATGCAAAAAAGAGTTGCTATTGCAAGAGCAATTGTAATGAAACCAAAATATCTTTTTTGTGATGAACCTAATTCAGGATTAGATCCACAAACAGCTACAGTAATAGATAATTTAATTCAAGAAATTACGGATGAATACCAAATTACAACGGTTATTAATACCCATGATATGAATTCTGTAATGGAAATTGGAGAAAAAATTATTTTTTTAAAGGATGGTAAAAAAGAGTGGGAAGGTAGTAGTGAAGAGATGTTTAAAACTGATAATGAAGCTGTTGTAGGTTTTGTGTATTCTTCTAATTTATTTAAGAAAGTTAGAGAAGCATATTTAAATGAAACAAATTAGTAAAAACGTTTGTTTTTTATAAAATAACATATATATTTGCACCCGCTTAAACGAAAAGAATGACCTGGTAGCTCAGTTGGTAGAGCATCTCCCTTTTAAGGAGAGGGTCCTGGGTTCGAGCCCCAGCCCGGTCACTGAAAACTCTGCAAGAAATTGCAGAGTTTTTTATTTACTAGAAGTTTTACTTTGAATTTCTTAATTTTGATTCATGATAAAATCTTTAGTTTACGTCTTAATTCTTTATTTTATGGGTAGTTCATCTTATATGTTATTTAACTTTTCGAAAGACACGAATATCTCTGCATGGAAAATAGTTGATGATGTTGTTATGGGAGGAAGATCTAATGGTTCTTTTAAACTGAATGAAAACGGTAATGGTTTATTTTATGGGGAAATATCATTAAAAAATAATGGAGGTTTTTCATCTGTAAGATATTCTTTTAATAAAATAGATATCTCAGCCTATACAAAAGTGGTTTTAAGAATAAAAGGTGATGGAAAAGAATATCAGTTTAGGGTGAAAGACGATAATAGCCAATATTATTCTTTTATAAAAAAGTTTGATACTACAGGAGATTGGCAGACGATTGAAATACCCTTTGAAGAAATGTATCCAGCATTTAGAGGAAGAAAATTAAATATCCAAAATTTTTCATCCACAACATTGGCACAAATTGCTTTTTTGATTGGTAATAAAAAAGAAGAGGTTTTTCAGCTAGAAATAGATCAAATTTATCTTCAATAACATTCCGATTTTCAGAAACTTTTTTTTGTATCTTTCCAAAGCTATTTTAACTATTTCATGGAAGAAGACATTCAAAAGAATATAAAACCACATCCGCCAAAAGAAGATAATGCTACTCAAAATGTTAAGGAGGATGCAAAGGGTTTATTTGTTAGTATAAGACAATTTTTAATAGAGTTATTTGACTTTAGAGATGATACAGATCATGAAGCTACATTAGAAGCTATAAAGGCAGATATTCCGTTTAAAGGAGCAACAGCTTGGATTTTAATTTTTGCTGTTTTTGTGGCGTCTATAGGCTTAAATGCAGACTCTACTGCAGTTGTAATTGGAGCCATGTTAATATCTCCTTTAATGGGTCCAATATTGGGTATTGGTATGTCTTTTGCGTTAAACGATATTGAAACGTTTAAGAAATCCTTAATCAATCTAGGAATAATGATTGGTTTAAGTTTGTTCGCATCATTTTTATTCTTTTACTTTTTTCCTTTAAGTGAAGATAATTCTGAGTTATTAGGAAGAGTTAGCCCAGACATTAGAGATGTTCTCATCGCATTTTTTGGAGGTTTAGCGCTTATGGTAGCTCGTACAAAACGTGGTACTATTGCTTCAGTTATTTTTGGTGTAGCCATTGCCACTGCTTTAATGCCACCTTTATGTACTGCTGGTTATGGTTTGGCTAAAGCTAATTTCTCTTACTTTTTTGGAGCCATGTATTTATTTACGATAAATACTATTTTTATAGCATTAGCTACATTTTTGGTGATGAAGTTACTTCGTTTCCCAATGCATAAATATGCAAATGCAGCCAAACGAAAACGTTATTCAACCATTGCAACAGTTGTAGGTGTAGCTGTAATGATTCCTGCTATTTTTACTTTTTTAAAGGTATTTGAAGAAAGTCAAATTAACAATCAGTTTGATAATTTCGTTAAGAATGAAATTAAGGAAATAGATGGATTTCAACTTATTGGTGCACCTGAATTAAGCATAAAGGATAAAGAGATTAAAATGAGTTTCTTTAACGAGGTTAGTGATGGAGAAAGAAATTTAATTAAAAATCAATTAAACAATAAAGAATATATAAAAATTAAGGATTTCGATATTAAAATTAAAGGTAGTGATACTAAAAGTTTTGAGTTAATTACAACTGCTTACAAGGAGAAAAGAGAGGAGTTGCAAGAAAGTGAAAACATTATTGATGGACTGCATAAACAGATAACTGAATTAAAGGAAACAATTTCCTCTCTAAATAATAGAATTGAGCAAGATGCTTTAAACAAAAATCAACAAGCTATAGCATTTAATTCAATCATCAAAGAAGCAAAAATAAGATACAATAATATTGAGTCTATTGCTTTTTCTAGAGAATTGTATTCTAAAGATTTTATTAAAATTGATACAATTCCTGTGGCAACGATTAATTGGAACGATAAAATAAAAGACTCAGTTTTAATTAAAAAGGAATTAGAGTTTAGAGCTTGGTTACAAAAAGAAATGAAGTTAGACACGCTCTTTATAAAGCGTCAAGAATAAATTTTTAAATAGTTTCTACCTCTACATTTTGATTAAAGAGATAAACTTTTTGATTATCGGTGTTTAAGCACTCAAAACGAGTTCGTCTTTTATTGCCTCTTTTATAAATAGTATTTTTAAATAGAAAAGTTTGTCCAAAAGGTAAATCAAATACAAAATGTTTGCCTGAGCTTGGTTTAAATTCTCTTAAAGCTAAAGATAATTTTGCGTCAGAATCTGTACTTGCTTTTGGGTTTTTTAAATAGTTGGCTAAATGAGGTAGCATTTCATATTTAAAAATATCTGGTTTTAAAAACGGCAGCATTAAGTGCTGAAAAACTTTTTTCCATTCTTTTCCATGAGGTTGAACTCTACCAAATTTTTGATGTGTAATATGATGTGCAATCTCATGCACAAGCGTTAATAAAAACTGATATTGATTAAGATTGTTATTTACAGTAATTTGAAAAGTCCCATCAGGCATTTTTCTAAAATCGCCATGTTTGGTTTCTCTCTGATTTACAATTTTTAAGCTAAAATTATTTTGTTCAATTAAATATTGAACCATCATAATAGCATTTTCTGGAATGTATTTAGATAAAATAGAATTCAAAGGCATTAATTTATGGAGTAGAACTAGATACTTCTAGAATCTTACCATTATAAAATTTATTACCTGTTAATGAAAAATTGTAAATATAATCTGCCATTTCTTTTGCAGATAATGGTGCTTTATAATCAGGGAAAGCCTCTTCTAACATTTCTGTTTGTACGGCTCCAAGTGCCAAAACATTAAATGCAATTCCAGTATCTTTATATTCCTCTGCTAATAACTCAGATAAGGTAATAACTGCGCCTTTTGCAGAGCTATATGCAGCTAAGCCAGGAAACTTCATGCTACCTTGTACACCACCCATAGAACTTATGGTAACTACGTGGCTATTTTGTTTCAAAAACGGAATCATTGCTTTGGTTAATTCAGCTACCCCAAAAACATTAACTTTGTATACTTCTAAAAAATCATCAGTAGAAAGTTCTGTAAATGGTTTATTAATCAATTTACCTGCATTATTAATTAAAATATCTACATTTTTCCAGTTCTCATTTACAAATGAAGTAACTTTTTGAATATCTGATTCAACTCCCAAATCAACAGAAAGAGTTGTAATATTTTTATGATTTAGATCTTTTAAAGGTTTATCATTTCTAGATAACGCAAGCACCTTACAATCATTATTGGCAAATTGTTGAGCCAGCTCAAAACCAATTCCTCTACTTGTACCTGTTATAACAACATTCTTCATTATCGCTTCATATTTATAATTAATAGCAAATTACTTATTTTTTCATACATTTAAGAATTAAATTAAGATAAATGAAGAAATTATTTCTAATCGTTTTTACGATTTTAATTGCACAAACTATTTCAGCACAAACTATTTCAGCACAAACTAGCTATATTTTATGTGGTAAATTGATAGATACCAAGTCTGGAAAAATATATAAAGAAAAAACTATTGTAGTAAAAGATAACAAAATTACAGCAGTAAAAGATGGGTATATCACGCCTAAAAATGCCAATTTAATTGATCTAAGAGATAAGGTTGTTATGCCAGGATTGATAGATATGCACGTGCATTTAGAAATGGAGTATGATGATAAAACTAGGATCAATAAATATATTTTAGATGAGGCAGATGTTGCTTATAATTCCGTGAAATTTGCAGAAACAACATTAAAAAATGGTTTTACGACTGTTAGAGATTTAGGAGGTTCAGGTGTAAATATATCGCTAAGAAATGCAATTAATGCAGGTAAAATTCCTGGCCCACGTGTTTTTACAGCAGGTAAGTCTTTGGCAACAACAGGTGGTCATGCAGATCCAACAAATGGTAGTAGTAGAGTTTTAATTGGCAATCCAGGACCTAAGGAAGGTGTTGTAAACTCTGTAGAAGATGGTAGAAAAGCAGTTAGACAACGTTATAAAAACGGAGCAGATTGTATTAAAATTACAGCTACTGGTGGAGTGTTGAGTGTAGCTAAATCAGGAGATAATCCTCAATTTACGATTGAAGAAATTAAAGCAATTTGTGAAATGGCTAAAGATTATGGAATGCATGTAGCTGCACATGCACATGGAGATGAAGGTATGCAAAGAGCTATAATTGGAGGAGTTAAAACTATTGAGCATGGAACATACATGAGCGAAGAAACTATGAACTTAATGATAAAATACGATGCCTATTTAGTGCCAACAATTACAGCAGGTAAAGAGGTTGCTGAAAAAGCAAAAATAGATGGGTTTTATCCAGATATTGTAGTGCCAAAGGCTTTAGCTGTTGGGCCTCAAATACAAGGTACCTTTGGTAGAGCTTATAAAAAAGGTGTAGGTATTGCTTTTGGTACAGATGCAGGTGTTTTTAAACATGGTGTAAATGGTAAAGAATTTGGTTTTATGGTAGAAGGTGGTATGCCAGCAATGGAAACTATTCAAGCAGCTACAATTACAAATGCAATGATTTTAAAAATGTCTAACGAAATTGGTCAGATTGCAGAAGGATTTTTTGCAGATATAATTGCTGTGAATGATGATCCTACAGAAAAAATTGCAACAATGGAAAACGTGGTTTTTGTAATGAAAAATGGAATTGTTTATAAAAATAAATAGTTAACATCTTTAAGTTGAGAATAATTATCTATATTTGAACTAAGTAGATAATTTCCCCCAAGAAATATTTATACATTATAATGAATAGAAAATATTTAAACATTTTCTGGGCTTTTCTAGGGATAATAATCATTCTGAACGAATTCGTAATTGGTAAAATTGAATTCGTAGCTCTAAGTCAAATTAAATTTGGATCTTGGGTATTTATCTTGCTTTGGTCTACAATTGCAATCAAAAACTTATATTCTTACTTTTCTGGCAAAACCACAGTAGCCAACAAGAAGTAATTCTTCCATAGTGATTTTTTTCTTTTAAATGTTTATGATTTTATCTTAAAAAATAATATGCTGATATGCGCCTATTGCAGGATTGGTTGTTCTGTCTACTCCTAATAAATCCTGTGTAAATGGAGTTGGAATAGCATTACTTCTAGCACTAGAATTTTCACCGATAATAAAGTCTTCATTTTGGTTGTTTCTAAAATCAGCAGTGCCATTTAAAATTATGTTTTGGTAATTTGGATTATTAAAATCCATTTCTGCATTACCATCAAAAGAATTGTTAGAGTCATTGAATGAAATTAGACAATTTTGAATGCTGTAATTAAAAGCACTTCCATCCACTTTATCAAGTAAGAATTCAATATTGTTATTTCCATCAAAAATACAATTGGTAAAATTTGCTGCATTTAAATCTCTGGTAGCTGTGGTTTCATTTCCATTGGCATCAATAAAAACAAAGAAATTGTTTACTAAAACTGCTGGTAATTGCCTTATGCCATTATTCCAAAAATTTGCAAATGTAGAATGTGTAAAATTATAAGTACCACCAACTGTGGCAGCTAATGATGCTTGACCTGCAGAACCTACAACTATATTATGTGCTTCAATATTGGTTTCTCTAGCCAAAATTCCAAAATTGGAATTGTTGTAAATTTCTGAGTTTTCTAGTTTTAGAGTAGGTGAGGTGTCTGAACCTAAACTATCAATTAAAATACCTATAATTCCATTTCTTATTTGAGCGTGCTTAATTTCGTTGTTTTTGCTTCCTGCACGCATCCAAATGGTTCCCCATTGACCAGGAACTTTACTAAAACTGTTTTCTAAACGATCTCCTTGAAAAGTAACCTTTTCACTAAGTGTACCATTTACTTGTAATGTTGCTTCTTTATCTATAATTAAACCAGAATTAGTATGAAAGTAAATTTGCGAACCAGCATTTATAGTTAGTGTTTTATTTGCAGAAACAGCTGCATAACCATAAATAACAGTTGGTTTTGTATTTGTTATTGTAAGTTCTGAGTCTTCTAAAAATCGACCTTTAATGGTGGTTGCTTGGCCATCCAAAGTTAGGCTATCAATCTTCATTGATAAAGGATCTTTACCAGGAAATATAAAGTTGGCATCTTGTACCAAAGTTACTAAATCTACATCTTGTTGATTTGTTCCAGTATCAAACAAAATACGATCTGTATATAATGGATTTGTTATAGAGCTAGCATCAATGGTAGTTTCTACGAAAACAAATATGCTATCTTCTGCAAGAATATCTATGTTGTTAAATTCTTTGCCAGGAATACCATCTACATTTAATCTGTAGTTAGAAGAGGTTCCGTTTTCTAGTGCAATTCTAGGTATTGTAATAGCATTATTTCCTCTATTGTAAACTTTTAAGTTATAAGTTGCAGAACCAATATTAGTGAAAACTGTATCTAAAAAAACAGTGTCTTTAGAAAATTCTAAACTGCCAAAATTGGGTATGGTAGAAAAATCTTTTCTACAAGAACTAACTGTAATTAAAGCAACACAAATTAGAAAAGAAATAAAATAACGCATAAATCAGTTTTGTATAAAAATAGAACTTTTAAATGATTGATTTATTATTTTTTGGTCAATTTGATTTCATATAAATTACCCCAATTTTTACCAGTTACAAAGAGTCTGTCATTTTTGTTATCATAGGCAATACCATTTAAGACTTCATCACCCTCCACAAGCTTTTGAGTTTTTTTCATCTCAGTTTCTAATCCTTTTAAATTAATTAGCCCTTCTACAACTCCATTATTAGGATTAATAATTGCTATAATTGGTTTTTGGTAATAGTTAGCATACAATTTACCTTTAATTAATTCTAACTCATTTAATTGTTTCAAAGCTCTATCATGTGAATAAGCTTGTATTGCTCTTTTTTCTTTTTGAGTTTCTTTGTCTAAGAACCAAATTTTATTGGTTCCATCAGATTTTATTAATTCAGTTTCATTTTGAGTTAAGCCCCAACCTTCTTTGCTTTGGTTGTAGCTAAACTCGCTAATTTGTTTAAAACTATTCAGATCGTAAACAAAACCTTTGTTATTTTGCCAAGTTAACCAAATGATTTTATTATTTACAATGGTCATTCCCTCACCAAAATATTTTTCATCTAAATCGGCTTTTTGCAATACTTTGCCAGTCTTTATTTCTACCTTTCTTAAAGTAGATTGACCTCTTCTACCTGTAGTTTCGTACAAGAAGCCATCAAAATATTCTAAACCCTGGGTATATGCTTTTTTATCATGAGGATAAGTATTTACTATTTCATAACCATATATAATTGGTTTAGAATTTGCAAAAACTTCAAATGAATTATTTACCTTTTTCGTTTTACCAGGTATAAATGCCAAAGCAGATACTTGGTGCTTACCTAAGCCAAAATCTGCAGTATTTATAGTTAAAGAATTACCATTTGCTTCAATTTCTTTACCATCTATGTAGTACTGAACTTTGTCTATTGGTTTGTTGTTCTTTTCATTTAAAGTTATTGTAATTTCTTTATTTAAAATTGTTTTGTTGTCTACTTTTAATTTTAAATTATAAGTATCATCACAACTAGTGAATAATAGAACAATAAGTGAGGCTAAAATGGCTAACTTTTTCATTTTTTATAGATTGTAATTCTTGCTTTAATTAATTTTATGCGATTAATTTGCAAAGGTTTAGATGTAATTTGATTGTAATTGTAAATAAAAGTAATTTATTTATTTGTATATTAAAAAATATCGTTAAATTTGCATCCTCAAAATAGCAAAATCTGTTTTGATATTTAGAATGAAACTTTACCAACTTTATTCTGCAAACATAACATTTAAGAATTAAAATATTATAAAATGAAAAAAGGAATTCATCCAGAAAATTATAGAATGGTAGCTTTTAAAGACATGTCTAATGAAGATGTTTTTTTAACACGTTCTACTGTAGACACTAAAGAAACTTTAGAAGTTGATGGTGTTGAGTATCCTTTAGTAAAATTAGAGATTTCTAGAACTTCTCACCCATTTTACACTGGTAAATCTAAACTTATTGATGCTGCAGGACGTATTGATAAATTTAAAAACAAATACAAGAAATTCAAAAAGTAAGCTTTTTAGAATTCTTAAAAATATAGAAACTCCAACATTAATTTGTTGGAGTTTTTTTGTGCTCTAAGACATATTTTATTAATCCACATCAGATTGTGGTTTCCAAGTGAGCGTTTAAAGTATTATTTTTACTACACCAAATTTTAACTATGAAAAAAACAATACTAACCACGTTCGCTTTACTTACTATTTCTACTGGAATATTGCTATATTTTGTAAGGGAAGCAGGCAGTGTAATTTTGTTCTCTATTTGTTTAATGCTTTTTATTATGGCTATTTATGATTCTTTACAGCGTAAACATTCGTTGTTAAGATCTTTTCCATTGGTAGCTAGATTACGTTGGGTTTTTGAAGAGGAAAGAGAAAAGATTAGGCAATATTTTATAGAGAATGATTTAAATGGAACACCTCTAAGTAGAGAACAAAGAAGTTTAGTGTATCAAAGAGCTAAAAAGCAAACTGAAACAATACCTTTTGGTACGCAACATAATTTGTATAATGATGGTTATGAGTTTGTAAAACATTCATTGTTTCCAAAAGACCATCATGATGTTATTGGAGATAGAATTGTTTATGGTTCAGATAAATGTTCTCAAAAATTAGAAACTTCGATTTTAGGAATTTCTGCTATGTCTTTTGGCTCATTAAGTAAGAATGCCATTTTAGCTTTAAATCAAGGAGCAAAAATGGGAGGTTTCACACATAATACTGGTGAAGGTGGAGTGTCTCCTTACCATTTACAGGGAGGAGATTTGGTTTTTCAAGTAGGTACAGGTTACTTTGGTGCAGGTAAAACAAATGATGGGGGTAAAAGAGTTTTTGATGCAGAAATATTTCAAGAAAATGCTAATAAGACAGAGGTAAAAATGATAGAGATAAAACTATCTCAAGGAGCAAAGCCAGGTCATGGAGGTATTTTACCAGCAAAGAAAAACACAAAAGAGATTGCAGAAATTCGAGTAGTAGAAGAAGGTACAGATGTTTTATCACCTCCTTCACATTCTGCTTTTTCTAATTTTAAAGAAATGGTTTCTTTTTTACAACAAGTGAGAGAATTATCTGGAGGAAAACCTATAGGTATAAAATTATGTGTAGGAAATAATGAAGAAATTGAAGAAATGATAGCAACATTTTCTAAGCTTAATAACTATCCTGATTATATTGCAGTTGATGGAGGTGAAGGAGGTACAGGAGCTGCACCTTTAGAATTCACCAATTACATAGGTACACCATTGTTAGAAGGTCTGTTATTTATGAATAGAACCTTAGAAAAATATAATTTAAGAAATCAAATAAAAATAATTGCAAGTGGTAAAGCTATGAATGCTTTTGATGTAGTTCGATTATTAGCTTTAGGAGCAGATGCTGTTGGTATGGCTCGTAGTTTTATGCTAAGTTTAGGTTGTATACAAGCCAGAGAGTGTAACATGGATACCTGTCCTGTTGGAGTAGCTACACAAGATGAAGACTTAAATAAAGCATTAGTAGTAGCTAAGAAAAACGTTCGAGTTAGAAATTACCATAATGAAACTATAAAAGCAATTAAAGAAGTTGTTGGAGCTATGGGTTTAAATGATTTAAGCAGACTAAAACCAAAACATATATTTAGAAGGATGGAAGATGATAGCATTGTGAATTTAGAAAAAGCGTATGAAAGAGAATTGGTTTGATGTTTTAATAATTGGTGGAGGGCCAATTGGAATTGCATGTGGATTAGAAGCTAAAAATAAAGGATTATCATATTTAATTGTTGAGAAAGGTCCTATTGTAAATTCATTATACAATTACCCTGTAAATATGCAGTTTTTCTCATCCTCAGAAAAATTAGAAATTGATAATATTCCATTTATTAGTAAGTCTGCAAAACCTGATAGAGGAGAAGCATTAGAGTACTATAGAAGAATTACAACGAACAATAACTTGAATATAAAATTATTTGAAAAAGTTGCTACTGTAAATAAAGATGGTGATTTTTTTGATGTTCATACGAATAAAGATAATTATTACTCTAAGAACATTATTGTGGCTACAGGTTTTTATGATTTACCTAAAAAGTTACATATTGAGGGTGAAGAATTAAGTAAGGTCTCTCATTACTATAAAGAACCACATTTTTATGCAGGTCAAAAATTAGCTATAGTTGGTGCAAGTAATTCCGCTATTGATGCAGCTCTAGAATGCTATAGAAAAGGAGCTGAGGTTTCTTTAATTATCAGAGGTGAAGAAGTTGGTAGTCGTGTAAAATATTGGGTTCGTCCAGATATAATTAATAGAATAAAAGAGGGTAGTATTAAAGCATATTACAATTCTGAGGTTACTAAAATAGTAGAAAATCAAATTCAAGTAAAAACTTTAGATACTAATTTAACTTTAAAAAATGATTTTGTTTTAGCATTAACTGGTTATCAGCCTAATTTTGAGTTTTTAACTAAAATGGGTATTGAGCTTTCCAAAGACGATAAAAAAATACCTGTGTATAATAAGGATACAATGCAAACTAATGTTGAGGGAATTTATTTAGCAGGTGTAATTTGTGGAGGTATGGAAACTCATAAATGGTTTATAGAAAACTCTAGAATTCATGCAAAAATAATTGTTGAGAACATATTAAGCTAATGTTTGAAATTCGAAATGCAAAATCTTAAAAAAGATAAGAAGAAAAAGCCCTGGCCAACTAAAAAGGTAATGGAGCAAATCTACGACCAAAATCTCTGGGGAGGCAATAAGGATGAGATTTATTCTGGATCAGGGTCACATAATCCAAAAATTGTACAACCTTATTTAGAAGTTGTAATAAATTTTTTGAAAAGCTTTCAAGAGCCAATTATAGTTTTAGATTTGGGTTGTGGAGATTTTAATGTTGGTAGACAACTACTTGCTTTCTCTAATAAAATTATAGCTGTAGATATTGCAGAAAATGTTATCAATTATAACAAAGCAAAATATGCAAATAACAGTTTAGAGTTTCAATGTTTAGATATTTCTAAAGATGATTTACCAAGGGCTGATGTAGTAATTTTAAGACAAGTGCTGCAACATGTTTCTAATAAAGAGGTACATTCAGTTTTGAATAAATTAAAAGAGTATAAGTATGTTATACTTACAGAACATTTGCCTAATCAAGAGTTTGTGCCAAATAAAGATATTATTTCTGGTCAAGGCATTCGAATTAAAAACCAAAGTGGTTTAATCATTACTAAGGAACCTTTTAATTTTAAGTATAAAAAACAACAAGAATTGGAGTCAACTATTTTAGATAACAATAAGGGTGTAATTAAAACTTGGCTTTTTACTTTATAATTGATATTGTAAAAATAATTTTTATACAAAAAAAAACCACCTTTATAAGGTGGTTTTTTCAATTTACTAGATTTTATATTTTACATATAATCTTCTATAGGATTACAAGAACATATTAAATTTCTATCACCATAAGCGTCATCAACTCTTCTTACAGTTGGCCAAAATTTATTGTCTGCTATATATTCTAATGGAAAAGCAGCTTGCTTTCTAGAATAAGGGAAATCCCATTCATCATTAGTTAGCATTTCTTGAGTGTGAGGTGCATTTTTAAGAGGATTATTTGCATCTTCTTTGTCGGCAATTTTAATCTCTTCACGAATAGCAATCATGGCATCACAAAAACGGTCTAACTCAGCTAAACTCTCAGATTCAGTAGGTTCAATCATCATTGTTCCATTTACAGGGAAAGAAACTGTTGGAGCATGAAAACCATAATCCATTAAACGTTTAGCGATATCTACTACTTCAATTCCATTTTGTTTAAAATCTCTACAATCAATAATCATTTCATGGGCAGCTCTACCTTTTTCACCTGTATATAAGGTATCATAATGACCATCTAAACGTTCTTTAATATAGTTTGCATTTAAAATAGCATTTTTAGTTGAGTTTGTTAATCCTCTAAAGCCAAGCATTGTAATGTATCCATAAGAGATTAAACAAGCTAATGCAGAACCCCAAGGAGCTGCAGAAATACCTGTAATTGCTTTATCTCCTCCTGTTTCAATGATTGGATTTGTTGGTAAGAATGGCACTAGTTGTGGAGCAACACAAATAGGGCCAACTCCAGGACCACCTCCACCATGTGGAATTGCAAATGTTTTATGTAAATTCAAGTGACAAACATCTGCACCAATAGTTGCAGGGTTTGTTAAACCAACTTGAGCATTCATATTTGCACCATCCATATAAACCTGACCTCCATGATCATGAATAATTTTAGTGATTTCCTGAATTTCGCTTTCAAATACTCCATGAGTAGATGGGTATGTAACCATTAAAGCAGCTAAATTATCAGAATGCTTTTCAGCTTTTTCTCTTAAATCAGCAACATCAATATTTCCATTTTCTGCAGTTTTAGTTACGATAACTTTCATACCAGCCATTACAGCAGAAGCAGGGTTTGTACCATGTGCAGAAGCAGGAATGATACAAATATTTCTATGCGATTCGCCTCTTGATTGGTGGTAAGCTCTAATAGTCATTAAACCAGCAAACTCACCTTGTGCACCAGAATTTGGTTGTAAAGATGTACCTGCAAAACCAGTAATAATATTTAACTGATGTTCTAATTTCTTTAATACTTCTTGGTAACCTCTTGCCTGGTATAAAGGCACAAATGGGTGAATATTTCCCCATTGAGGATTACTTAAAGGTAGCATTTCAGAGGCCGCATTTAATTTCATTGTACAAGATCCTAAAGAAATCATAGAATGATTTAAAGCCAAATCTTTACGCTCTAATTTTTTAATGTAACGCATCATGTCTGTCTCAGATTGATACGTGTTAAAGATTTCATTATCTAAGAACGAAGTATTTCTTGCAACTTTATCTGCAATTACTTCAAAATCAGAATGAAATGGTTCTTGAGTTAATATTCTTGAGAAGCTATCGTAATTTTCTTCTTTTACAGGATTTGGACGCTTTTTTAACTGGCCAAATAATGTAAATAAGTTCATTAAGTCTTTCTCAGTCGTTGCTTCATTTATAGATAATGATACTAAATTATCTGAAACATAATTAAAGTTTACTTTAAACGACTCAGCAACAGGTTTTAATCTTGCTTCTTCAATTTCAATTAATAGTGTATCAAAATAAGAAGAATTTAATTGCTTAAACCCTGCTTTTTCTAAATAGTCTGCAACTAATTTTGTTTTGTTGTGTACAGTATCTGCAATGTATTGAATACCATCTTTACCATGATAAACTGCGTACATACCAGCCATAACTGCTAATAAAACTTGAGCAGTACAAATGTTAGATGTTGCTCTTTCACGTTTAATATGTTGTTCTCTAGTTTGCAATGCCATTCTTAAGGCACGCTTACCATTCATATCTTTAGTTACTCCAATAATTCTACCAGGAATACTTCTTTTATAAGCTTCTTTCGTAGCAAAAAAGGCTGCATGAGGTCCTCCATAACCTAATGGAATTCCAAAACGTTGAGTTGTACCTACAACTACAGACGCACCAAATTCACCTGGCGCTTTTAATTTTACTAATGATAAAATATCTGCAGCAACAGCTACTTTAATATTATTATTGTTTGCCTTAGCAACAAACTCTTCGTAATCAAATATTTGACCTAATTTTCCTGGATACTGTAAAATTGCACCAAAGAAATCATCATCAAAAGTAAATTCTTTATGATTACCTACAATTAATTCAATTCCAATTGGTGTTGATCTAGTTTGTAATAATGATAAGGTCTGAGGTAAAATTTCTTCAGAAACAAAAAACTTGTTGGCTCCTGCCTTTTTCTTTGCACGCTCTCTTACATCAAAAAGCAAAGCCATAGCCTCTGCAGCTGCTGTACTTTCATCTAATAAAGAAGCATTAGCCAATTCCATACCTGTTAAATCACATATCATAGTTTGGTAATTCAATAGTGCTTCTAACCTTCCTTGAGCAATTTCTGCTTGGTAAGGAGTGTAAGCTGTATACCAACCTGGATTTTCTAAAATGTTACGTTGTATAACACTTGGCACTATTGCTTCATGATAACCTAAACCTATGTAGCTTTTAAAAACTTTATTTTTCTCAGAAAGTTCTTTAATATGAGCTAAGTACTCATATTCACTCATGGCTGGTGCTAAATCTAAATCGTCTTTTAAACGAATATTATCTGGCACAGTTTCATTAATTAATTGCTCTAAACTATCTGCTTTAATAGCTTTTAACATTGTTTCTTGCTCCTTATTACTAGGACCAATGTGTCTTAATTGAAACGAATTAGTGTTCATTAAATAAAGTTTTATTTAGATAATTTTCAATCGATTTTTTAGCTAATTAAATGTTGAAAATTAACTCGATTTTTAAAACAACAAAAATAAGTATTCTAGAGGGTATATATTTGATATTTTAACAACAAATAATTTTAATTATTAACTAAATCTAAATGTTATTAACAGATGCATTATTTTTGTAAAATGAGGTTTCTTAAAATTGTTTTCGATTTTTACTTAAATGCAAGTATTCATGTGGCTTTTGCTGTGTTTGCTTTTTTAAAAATCACCGAAATTTATTTTGATTTGCCTTTCAATCAAAATTTAGATTATTTTATATTTTTTGGTACTATTACAGGTTACAATTTTGTAAAATATGCAGGAGTTGCCAAACTGCATCATAGAAGCCTAACAGATAGCTTAAAAGTAATACAGGTTTTTTCTTTAATATGCTTTTTGTTGATGTGCTATTATGCTTACCAAATTAAAATTGAAACTTTAATTATTTCTATACCATTTAATATACTTACCATTTTGTATGCAGTACCTTTTTTAAGTGGCTTATCTAAAAATTTAAGGCAGATTAGTTATTTAAAAATAATTATAGTGGCCTTTGTTTGGGCAGGTTTTACAGTATTATTGCCTCTTGTAGATGCAGAGGTTTCTGTTGATGTGAATCCTATAATTATATTTTTACAACGATTTTTATTTGTAGTAGTTTTAATTTTACCTTTTGATATTAGAGATGTAAAATACGATGCTATTTCACTACAAACAATTCCCAAAAAAATAGGAGTAAATCAAACTAAAAGACTTGGCTTGCTACTTTTAATTTTATCATTAATTTTAGAGTACTTGTTTCCTTCTTCTAGCAGATTGAATACGCCATTTATGTTGTTCTTTTTTCTGGTAATAATCTTTTTAATGCGATCTAAAATTGAACAAAGGAAATATTACAGTTCTTTCTGGGTAGAATCATTACCCATAATTTGGTGGCTATTTCTTTTAGGATTTCTCAATTTTTAAAAGGTAAAATGTATATTTTTCAATTTTTGATTAAAATACTCTTCTTTTAAAATTGATATCATAAAACTCAAAATGCACCCTATATTTCTTGGTTTAATTTGTAGATTTACTGTTTAAATTTCAATCAAGAATTAACCATAATGAGCACTACAAAAAGAAACTATATTTTCGATTTTGATAGCACTTTAACAAGAGTAGAAGCTTTAGATGTTTTAGCAGAAATTACGCTAGAAAACAATCCAAAGAAAGAAGAAATTATTCAAGAAATCATAGACATTACTAATCTTGGTATTGATGGTGAAATTTCTTTTACAGAGTCTTTAGAAAGAAGAATTAAGCTGTTAGAAGCAAATGAAGCAGATTTATCTCAGTTAATTACAGATTTAAAAAAGCAGGTATCCTCTTCTATAGAAAGAAATAAAGAATTTTTTGAGCTATATTCAAACGATATTTATGTAATTTCTTGTGGTTTTAAAGAATTTATAGATCCAATTGTAAAAGAATATAACATTCCTTCAGAAAGAGTTTTTGCAAATACATTTAAATTTGCAAGTGATGGAAAAATTGTTGGTTTTGATGATGAAAATCCATTATCACAACATAATGGAAAAATTCAATGTTTAAAAGACATGAATTTAGATGGAGAGATACAGGTTATTGGAGATGGTTATAGTGATTATGTAACTCGTGAAGCAGGAGTTGCAGATAAGTTTTTTGCATACACAGAAAATGTATCCAGAGATAAAACAACAGAAAATGCAGATTATATTGCACCTAATTTAGATGAATTTTTATACGTAAACGATTTGACACGAAATATATCTTACCCAAAGAACAGAATTAAAATTTTACTTCTTGAAAACGTACACTCAGATGCATTTGATAAACTATCCAAAGATGGTTTTTCTGTAGAAACAATTTCTAAAAGTTTGTCTGAAGACGAGTTAATTGAAAAAATTAAAGATGTTCACGTTTTAGGAATTCGATCTAAAACCAATGTTACTCAAAAAGTAGTAGATGCTGCAGAAAAGTTAATGGTGGTAAGTGCATTCTGTATTGGAACCAAACAAATTGATTTAGAAGCTTGTAAAGAAAAAGGAATTGTTGTTTTTAATGCGCCTTATAGTAATACACGTTCTGTAGTTGAGTTAGCTATTGGTGAAATTATAATGTTAATGCGTTCTGTTTTTCAGAGAAGTACAGAAATTCATAATGGTCAATGGAGAAAAACAGCAGAAGGTTCTAGAGAAGTTCGTGGTAAAAAACTAGGTATTGTTGGTTATGGAAACATCGGTTCTCAACTATCAATCTTGGCAGAAGCTTTAGGAATGGATGTTTATTATTATGATGTTGAAGATAAGTTAGCTTTAGGTAATGCTACCAAATTAGATACCTTAGAAGAATTGTTGTCTATTTCTGATGCAGTTAGTTTACATGTTGATGATAATGCAGCCAATAAAAATTTCTTTGGAGAGAAAGAAATAGCGCAAATGAAAGATGGTGCACATTTAGTAAATTTATCTAGAGGATTTGTGTTAGATATTCCAGCTTTGGTAGAGGCTCTAAAAAGTGGGAAATTAGCAGGAGCTGCTGTAGATGTCTATCCAGAGGAACCAAGAAAAAATGGTGTATTCTTAACAGAATTAAAAGGCTTAGATAATGTAATTTTAACACCACATGTTGGTGGTAGCACAGAAGAGGCTCAAAGAGATATTGCAGATTTTGTACCTAATAAAATTATGGCATACATAAACTCAGGTAATACTGTAGATGCTGTAAACTTTCCAAATATTCGTTTGCCTAGACAAACAAATGCACATCGTTTTTTACATATTCATAAAAACAAGTCTGGAGTTATGGCTAAGATTAATGAGATTTTAGCTCAATATGATTTAAATATTACTGGTCAATATTTATCTACAGATCCAAAAGTGGGTTATGTAATTACAGATTTAGATAAAGAATATAATAAAGAAGTGATAGAAAAATTAAGAAATGTAGAAGGTACAATTAAGTTTAGAGTTCTATATTAATAAAAAAAGCCTCTCAATTTCGAGAGGCTTTTTTTATAATTCTAATTCATCTTTTAAGTCGATTATATTTTGGTCTTTAACACCTAAGTAACGTCTACTTCCTAGATATCTATTTTTGTTCATTTCATCAAATAGAGCGTTATTCTCATCCATAGAACTTATATGTACATTTCCTGAAGAATGAATAAATTCCATTTTATCATTACCTAGCCAAATGCCTACATGTACAACTCTTTGCTTTTTATCTTCTTTAGCTTTTGTGCCAAAAAACAGTAAATCACCTTTTTGTAGGTCAGAAAAATCTAAATCATTGTCAACAATTTTTCCTGCATTTATTTGTTGAGATGCATCTCTAGGAATAACAAAACCATTTAATAAATAAGTCATTTTTGTAAAACCACTGCAATCCATTCCTTTGCTAGAGGTTCCTCCCCATAAATAAGGGAATCCCAACATAGATTTAGCTGTTTTTTCTATACTTTCTTGGGTTGCTGTTGTATTTGCTAACCATTCAGTTAAAACTTTAGCCTCGTCTTTCTTAACAAAACCTTTTCTTTTATCTGGATATTCTACCTCATAAGTATTTCTGTTTTCAGAAATGTATTTTAAAATACCTCCAAGAGCAATGTCCGAAATTATCCCATTTGTTGTTGCAATGCTGTCATACACAAAACCAGCTGAATTTGTGTAAATAATCTTTTTAGAATTAGACCAATTATCGAATTCGCCTTTGTTCATTCTGTGAATTCCTCCTTTATCAACCCAAGAAATATAACCATCAGGAGTTTGTATTCTGTAAAAATCTCCGTTTTTATCTAATACTTTTAATGGCATTCCTAACAATCCTTGTGTACCTAATTCAGCTGAATGTTTAGGTTCAGACCTTATGTTTAATACAGAGTTATTACCTATAGCATACATTTCGTTTCCAATAACTGTGTCTGGTAAAACACGAATTTTGTTTAAAAAATCGATGTCTAAACTCTTTAAACTATCTAGCAATTTTTGATAACCTATTTTAGAATCAGTTTCACCACTCACAATAATTTTATCATTATCATAATCTACTTCAATATCATAAATTGCTACTCTTTTGTCTGGAGCATATTGCTCTTTAATACTTTCGTTTACACCTTGTAAACCAGTAACTAATAAAGAATTATTATTGCAAGAAATAAATAAAATTGCAATAAAATAAAAGAGTTTTTTATCAAAATTCATAAGAGATTTTTTTCTTTTCTGTACTATAAAGATAGTAATTTATACCATCAAAAATAACTTTATAAAGTAGATTGTTTATCTTTGAGAACAATCATTTTATAATTTAATGCAATATAAAAATACATTAGAATTCGCTAAAAAATTAGATAGCGAAGATCAATTGGCTTCATATAGATATCAATTTCATATACCACAAGATAAACAGGGAAATGACTGGCTATATTTTACAGGAAACTCTTTAGGGTTGCAGCCCAAGAAAGCAAAAGAATATATAAATGTAGAATTGCAAGATTGGGCAGAAAAGGGTGTAGAAGGTCATTTTGATGGTGAGAATCCTTGGGTAACATATCCTGAGTCATTATCTAAAATGATGGCAAAAGTTGTTGGTGCAAAACCATTAGAAGTTATTATAATGGACACACTTACAGCAAACCTTCATTTTTTAATGGTTTCTTTTTACAGACCTACTAAAAAAAGATATAAGATATTAATTGAGAGTGATGCTTTTCCATCAGACAGATATGCTGTACAATCGCAATTAAAATTCCATGGTTTTTCTGAAGAGGATTTAATTTATTGGTCTCCTCCAAAAGGTAAAGATCTTTTAGAAATAAATGATTTAGAGAATATTCTAGAAGAACAAGGTCATGAAATAGCACTTGTACTTATAGGTGGTGTAAATTATTATACAGGGCAAAGATTCGATTTTAAGAAGATAGCAGAACTTGGTCATGCTAAAGGATGTGTAGTTGGAATTGATTTAGCTCATGGAGCAGGAAACATTCAGCCAGATTTACATGAGTCTGGAGTAGATTTTGCTGCTTGGTGTACCTATAAATACTTAAACTCAGGTCCTGGAAGTTTATCAGGTATTTTCGTTCACGAGAAACACGCACATAATACTGAATTACCACGTTTTGCAGGTTGGTGGAATCACAATAAAGAAACGCGTTTTAATATGCGTTTGCCTTTCG